>JAGUQW010000011.1 GCA_030154445.1 Spirochaetota bacterium
CAGACAGACAGACAGACAGACAGACAGACAGACAGACAGACAGACAGACAGACAGACAGACAGACAGATAAAATAAATATTGTTATTCCTATGGCAGGTGATGGTCAACGATTTCAAAACTCGAAGTGGAAAACCCTGAAACCATTCATAGAATGGAATGGTAAAAAAATGATAGAACATGTCATGCATAATCTGAATTATCATCAACAGGCACATTTTATTCTTATTTTACGAGAAGAACATGCATTAGAATATCAGAAAGAACTAAATGAAATCAAAAATAATTTTGATGTTACTTTTGTCACTATCAAACAAAAAACCGAAGGACCTCTTTGTACTATCTTATTTGTAAAAGATCTTATTAATAATGGTACTCCCATTTTGATTGCAAACAGTGATCAGATTGCAGATTGTGATGTTGATGATTTTGTTGATTCTTGCTTGGAAAATAATTTTGATGGTAGTTTGCTAACATTCGAAGAAACAGAACAAAGTCCGCGTTGGTCTTTTGTTAAAACAGATGCTGATAATAAAGTAACAGAAGTCAAAGCCAAAATACCATTTTCTAGTCAAGGTGTTGTGGGTTGGTATTTATATCGTAAAGGTTCTGATTTTGTTGATGCTGCTATAGACTTAATTATTAGAAATGATAGAGCTAATAATGAGTTTTTTCAATGCCCTACCTAGAATTATGCTATTGCACGAGGGAAAAAATTTACTACTTATATGATACAAGAATCCCAAATGCATGGTACAGGAACTCCTGAAGATTTACAAAACTATCTTGATTTTTTGGATGGGGGAAAAATTCAAATTACAAATGAAAAAAAAATTAATATTGTATGGAAAATAATAGCTTACAAAAATCCAGGACAACAAATATGGTTAATTAATTATATATTAAGCAACTCCACACACTCTGTTTTTATTCATTATAATAAAAATTCATCTAAAACAGAATTTCAAATGATTCAAAATGCTTTTCAAGATAATGATAGAGTTTTTTGCTATCAAAAATTCAAAACATCTTGGGGATCTTATGGTTTAACACAAGCTCCTCTATTTTTAACAGAAAAAATTATAGCTTCAGGGATAGTTTATGATTATGCTATTGATATCAGTGGTGATGTTTTTTTTACTCAACCTCTCTATAAATTGGAAGATTTTTTACAAAAAAACTATGGTACAACTTTTATACTAGCATCACCAACTAAACCTATTTTTTTAACAGATGAAAAAGAAAAAGAAGAAGTATATGATCGAATTCTTAAAAACCATGTTTTTAGTCGTTTTTATTTGAGTTTTTTTCCTAAATATTATTATGGTATTACGAATATTAATCCAGAATTAACTTGGTTAGAAATAAGTAGAATTTTAATTCATTTCACTATTATTTTTGAAAAAGTTAATCCTAATCTTTATATACCTTTGTGGAAAAAAATATATTATCATATATTTAGCTCTATTATGAAAATTCATGCTAAGATATTTGGTATTATTCTACCTTCTTTCGGAATATTAAGAATAAATAAAAAAGATGTTTTTTACAATATCTTAAGAGCATCATGCTATGCAGTGACTTTTCATGAAGTTAATAGTAAAATTATACAAGATTATCAAAATGTGAAAAAATTTGTGAAAAAATTTAAACTCTTATTTGCTCCTGAAGAAATTGTCATACCAAGTTTGATATATCATTATTGTGACAAAGAACAATTAAATTTAACAACTGATTTTGGTGCCATTCGTTTTGCTCAACAAATCGATCAATCCCAAATGTTTTCTTTAGCAAATGATCCGCATCGTTATTTTGCTCGTAATTTTACAGATATTAAATCGATGCAAATCATGACAACATACTATAAATCATAATACCTCCCATTTTAGAAATAATGTATCATAATATTGTATATACTTTTAACAATACATTATTTACAAGAAAAATAGAAGATTTAGCTGTTATGGATTTATTGGATGAATATAGAAAAAATGCCTAATATATAGAAAGTGAACATAAAAATATAAATTAATTAGAGGGTATACCATCATGGTGAATAAGAATATGAATGAAAGTTTATTAAAATCTTTTGATAATATTATGTTTCAACAAAAAAAAATGGATCTTAAAGCTTATATTTTTATAGCTTTTTTAGGAATAATTTTTCATATTATTAATAGAGACTCTATTTTTCAATGGTCAACAGACACTATTTATCTAGTGCTCATAGCTATTCCTCTACTATTTTCTTTATTACCTATTACACTGAAATTATTAATTGGTATAATTGATATGGGTACTTACAAATCTTATAACAAACATAATATTTTTTATTGCTTAGATATATATTCTTTAGATAAAAATAAATTTGAACAAGTTTTAGACAGTGAATATAACATCAACGATTTGACTAAGTCAGATAAATATTTAATTGATCAAATCTTAATTAATGCCAAGATATTGAAATCAAAAATAAATTGGCATGGTATATTCTTATTGGTAACGATTTCTGTGTTAATCGAAAAATTCATATTAATTATATACGATTTAGGGATATTTAATAATATATAATCAAATAAAATACCTTCCTATAGTTTAAAAAGGTGTTTTTTATTTAAAATATTCTTGACTAATATCATAATTATGTTAATATATAAAAATAATAATAAAAAGGATATATATATATGAAATTTAAAGTTAATTTCTGGGATTTCTTTCAAAATTTTGGAAAATCATTAATGTTACCCGTTGCTTTATTAGCTGCTATGGGCATTTTACTAGGTCTCGGTTCATCCTTAAGTGGAAAAGCTGTATTAGAAGTTCTTCCTTTTTTAGATACTCCTATTTTACAATTTATATTCAAATTCATGACTTCCACAGGTCTCTTTGCTTTTATTAACCTACCAATCTTATTTGCTATGGCAATTCCTTTAGGGCTTGTCAAACAGGAAAAAGGAATAGCAGCATTTTCTGGTTATGTGGGATTTGTTGTTCTTAATTTATCTATCAACTTCTTCTTGAAAGAATCAGGACAGCTTGCAACTGGATCTCTTCGTGATGCTGGTCAAGCAATGATTATGGGTATACATAGTATTGATACAGGTGTCCTTGGTGGTGTATTAGTAGGTATTATTGTATATCATCTTCACAACAAATTTTATGAAATACAGTTACCTGATGCATTAGCTTTTTTTGGTGGTGTTAGATTTGTACCTATTATTACAGCTTTTACTATTTCTATAGTAGGGCTAGTTGTACCAATAATTTGGCCATTTTTTGATAATGGAATTAGAGGTATTGGTACTATTATACAAAATGCTGGTATATTTGGACCATTTTTATTTATTGCTAGTGAGCGCCTTTTATTACCATTTGGTTTACACCATATTTTGGTAGCAGCTATTCGTTTCACATCTATCGGTGGAGAAGCACTCATTAATGGTGAATTAGTAAGTGGAGCATTAAATATTTATTATTCAGAATTAGGTAACGGATTACCATTCACACCTGAAGCAACAAGATTTCTTTCTCAAGCAAAAATGCTGTTTATGTCTTTTGGATTACCAGGAGCAGCATTAGCAATGTATCATACCGCTCGTAAAGAAAATCAAAGTACTGTGAAAAGTTTGTTATTATCTGGAGCACTATCTTGTGCAATAGCAGGAATTTCAGAACCTATAGAATTTTTATTCTTATTTATTAGTCCAATTTTATATCTTTTTCATACTATATTAGCAGGATTAGGTGCTTTAGTATTAGCTTTATTACAAGTTACTATTGGTAATACTGATGGCAATTTAATAGATTTATTTATTTTTGGTGTTTTACAAGGTCCTCAAACAAAATGGTATTTAGTACTTCCACTTGGAATAGTTTGGTTTATTATATATTATCTTATATTTAAATTTACTATTCTTAAATTCGATCTAAAAACACCTGGTAGAGAACAAATGACTACCCAACAAGAATCATCAAATAAAACATTAAAAAATTATGTTGCAGAAAAAATGCTTGAAGGTCTTGGTGGAAAAGAAAATATTACCTCTTTAGACAATTGTTTAACTAGATTAAGAATATCTGTTCAAGATTCTAGTATTATCCAAAAAGATATACTCATAGAAGCTGGAGCTATTAATTTGGTTATTTTAGACAAAAATAATGTTCAAGTAATTGTTGGACCACAAGTTCATATAGTTAAAAATCAAATTCAAAAAATTCTTGATCAATAATACCATCAATTAATTTATAATCATCACTAAATTTTTCACATACTATTAAAACAATAGTACAGATTCTTTTATAAATATTAGTACAAAATATAATCATTGTTATAGAAAAAACTACCTCTAATAGAGGTAGTTTTTTTATTGGTTTATTAATATTATTAAAATTATACTTCTGATAAATAATCAGTATAACCCTCTTGTTCCATTTGGTCTTTTGGAACAAATCGTAATGCTGAACCATTCATACAATATCGTAATGTGCCATTAGGACCATCATCAAAGACATGTCCTAAATGAGAATCTGCATAACGAGATCGAATTTCTGTTCTGCGTGAAAAAAAACTAAAATCATCTTTTTCTACTATAAAATGATCTGAAATAGGAATCATAAAACTAGGCCAGCCTGTTCCCGAATCAAATTTATCTCGTGAAGAGAATAATGGTTCACCCGAAACAATATCTACATAAAGCCCTCTATTTTTATTTGTATCATATTCATGACTAAAAGGAGATTCTGTACCATTTTGCTGAGTAACTTTGTATTGTATCGCTGTCAATTGTTCTTTTAATTCTTTATTAGAAGGCTTAACAAACTTAGCATATTTTTGTTCCATCGCTATATTTGGTGTGTATAATTTTTTCATTAAATTCTCCTCTGCTAGAAAAAACTCTTGCGGGATTTTTGCCCAAACTTTTTTAATATATTGATCTCTTCCAGATTTAGCTCTATAAAAAGAATATTGGATTGAATTTTTCTTTGCATAATTTTGATGATAATCTTCTGCTAAATAAAAAGATTCTATATTTTGAACGGCTATCGATATTTTTTTATTTGAAAAATAAGAAGATTTAGACATCTTATCAATAAAATCTAGAGCTATTTTTTTTTGATCTTCAGAAGAAGTGTAAATTGCAGCAGTATATTGATAACCTCTATCAACAAAAGACCCATCTAGATCTGTAGGATCTATAGTACGAAGAAAAGCGTTCAATAGTTGTTGATACGAAATAATATCAGCATCATACTCTATTCTCACAGCTTCTCTATGTAAAGTTCTACCAGCAGAAACTTCTTTATAAGTAGCATCAGATTCTTTTCCACCAATATATCCTGATACCACATTCAAAACACCTGTCAATTTTTCAAGATCAGCTTCTATACACCAAAAACATCCACCCGCTAAAATAGCAATTTGATTTTGTTGACTATATGAAATAGTAGAAATTAGAAGAAAAATATTTAATAACACAAAACTCATTATTTTTTTCACAATATACTCCTTCATATTTTTAATATATTAGCTAGCTCCTTTGGCACTTAATACAGCGAAAGGAGTATTTAATAAAATTAATAAATCCAAACTAGGACTCCAATTTTGAATATACCATACATCAATATTCATTCTTTCTAAACGATCAATTTCATTTCTACCACTAATTTGCCACAATCCTGTTAATCCTGGTTTTACCTGTGCATATAATGGTAACAATGTAGCATTTATACTTTCAATTTCTCCATCTACAAATGGTCTAGGCCCGACAATGCTCATCGTACCATTTAATACATTAAATAATTGTGGTAATTCATCTAAGCTATATTTTCTTAGAAAAGAACCAATTGGTACGATTCTTGGATCATTTTTTAATTTGAAGAAAATATCCCATTCTTTTTTTAATTCAAGATCTTTGGCTAATAATTGTTGTAGTTTTTGTTCTGCATCAATATACATAGTACGAAATTTCCATATTTTAAATGTCTTACCATTTTTACCTATTCTTTCCTGACGATAAAAAATAGGACCAGGAGATAAAATTTTTAATAAAACTACTATAATAAAAAATAGAGGACATAATAAAAGTAAAAAAATCACACTAAGGATTCGATCCATTAAAAATTTTATTGATTGTGATAAATAGGAGTTCAATTGATTTTCTAATGTTATGATGAATAAACGCTCTGAAAACAAATAGTTGCCTTTGGTTCCTATCATATTCTTATAAGATACAAGATAAATTTTTCTATAATAACTATATAAATAAGATATTAATTGATTATCATGTGCTAAAGCATCTTCTATAATAAAAACAGTAGCATAAGATGGTATTTGTTTGATATTATTATATACAACTAATTTTTCACCTAAAAATAATACTTCTTGTTGTAGATTATCATCTTCTATCAAAAAACCAATAGGAATAAAACCCAAATAAAAATCTTTATAAAAATTATGTGCAATTTTAACAGTTTTATTAAGATCTTCTTTTTTACAAATTAAAACAACAGGAGTTCTCCAAAAAGAAATATTAAATAATATTTTCTTTAAAATGATTCTATACAAAGGAAGAATAAATACCAAACAAATAAACAATAAAAGAATAACTATTCTACTCATAAATGGTAATAGTTCATTAAAATTAAAAAGAAATAAATAACAAATTAAGCAAGTAATTATCAATGATTTCCATATTATTAATAATTCTTCCCAAAAAGATCTTCTTTTTTGATATAAACTATTCCAAATAAATACTAGTATTATTATAAATAAAAATATAAAAGTCTCAGGTAAAAAATATGATTGAATAGAAAAACCAGGAAAATCAATATCATACAGAAATTCTGGTAATATATTTCTAATATATATTGCTAGAAACATACTAGTTACATAGGCAAGACTATCTATACTTATCAATAATATGTTTTTAATAATAGAATAACAAGAAAAATTAATTTTTGTTTTTATCATTTTGTCCTCAATAGCTATTAAATTAAGTATACAAAGAATCTTCTATATTACTTTGTTCATCTGTAATTGCTTTAGATGCTTTCAATTCTTCATCTTCTTCTCTAGCTACAGATAACACTGTCAACTCATCATCTATTTTCATTACTAATAATTGTGATGCATAATTTGTAATATCACCACATCTTAATGTTGCGCGTTGACCTAATTTACTAACTACAAAAACTTTTTCTTCTTCTTGTACATAGGCAAAATCAGCTACATATTCACCCTCACGAAGAGTGACTAATTTATATCCTTTTCCACCCCTATTGTTCAATTGGGAAAAGTCTTTAGAACTGACGCGACGACCTCGTCCAATTTGAGTGACAAAAAATACTGTTTTATCAGGCTCATCTACAGCCATTCCAACAACAGAATCTAGTTCACCTTCTACACGAATTGCTCTTTCACCCATAGCTCCTCTATTATGAGGAGTAAATAATTTTTCATCTAATTTAAATCCTTTACCTTTTCGTTTGACAAACAATAAAGTATCATTTCCTGATGTTTTTTTAGCAGTAATTAAGGTGTCATCTAATTTTAACTTAAGTGCAATCACTCCTGCTCGTGAAATATTACTAAAAAGATTTAGAGGAATACGGACACCTTGTCCAAATTTAGTTGCAAATACAACATAATTATCTTCTCTAAATTGATCTACAAACATAACTGCTGCTATATTTCCTTCCATTGCTTCTAAACGAGCAACACTATTGACATGACGAACCTGAGATCCACTATCTGATCCACAAATTTCATACCCTTTGATAGAAAATGCCTTACCATTAGATGAAAAAAATAAAATTGTGTCTTTAAGATTACATGAAGCAGATGCTATAATATGATCATCTTCAGCTAATTTTCTACCACCAGTAGCATTACCTGTACGCTTACTTCCTCGACCCATAGTTTTGTTAGAAGGATCAATTTCTACAAACAAATATCCTTGATGTGAAATAGCAATATGCATTGGTTTGTTTTCTATAAACTCTTCATTATCAAGTTGTTCTGCATCTGTACTACCAAAATGAGTTCTTCTTTCATCACCAAGATCTTTACACATTTCATTAAGTTCTGTTTTGATAAGAGCATCTCTTAGTTGTTTGTTTTCGAGTAGTTCTTGAAGTTTGTTAATAATTGCTTCTAATTCTCTTTTTTCTGTAGTTAATTTTTCGACTTCCATAGAAGTAATACGATGTAGTCTCATTTCTAAAATAGCTTTCGATTGTAATTCTGATAGAATAAATTTTTGCATAAGTAATTCTTGTGCTGCTTTTGAATCTGTAGAAGCACGGATCACTTTTATTACTTCATCAATAGAGGCTTGTGCAATTAACAAACCATCAACAATATGCAATCGTTCTTCTGCTTTTCTTTTTTCAAAACGATGTCGTCTATCAGTAACAGTTCTTCTATGTTCTGCAAAAGAACAAATTAATTGTTTTAAAGTCATTAATTCAGGTCTATTTTTGATTAATGATACCATATTAACAGACACATTAATTTCTAAACGAGTTTCTTTGTAAAGAATAGATTTAATTTTATTAGCAATACTTTCATCACCAGTTTTACCCATTTCAATAGCAACACGCATACCATCTTTAGAAGACTCATCACGAACTTCTTTAACATGTCTTAGTGTATTTACATATTTACTTTTATCATCAGCAATAAGCATTACAATTTCAGCAACAATACGCGATTTAATTGTTTGATAAGGAATTTCTGTAATAATTAAAGATTGTGTTTTTTCTTCCCATTCTATTGTTCCTGCAACACGAATAGATCCTTTACCTGTTTGATAAATAGAAGCAATATTAGATCTATTAGTGATACGACCTCCTGTTGGAAAATCTGGTCCTTGAACATGTTTCATTATTTCTTCAACACTGATATCACTATCATCTAAATAAGCAGAAGTTGCCTGAACAATTTCTCGTAAATTGTGAGGAGGAATACCTGTTGAAAATCCAACAGCAATTCCCTCCGTACCATTACAAAGAAGTTGTGGAAACATTCCTGGTAATACCGATGGTTCTTCACTCGTATCATCATAAGTAGCACGAAAATCAACAGTATCTTTTTTGAGATCTTCTAAAATATAATGAGATACTTTAGAAAGTTTTAATTCGGTATAACGCATTGCTGCAGGAGGATCATTATCAATAGAACCAAAGTTACCTTGACCAACAATCAAAGGATAACGAGTAGAAAAATCTTGTGCTAAACGAACAGCAGCATTATAAACAGAAGCATCACCATGAGGATGATACTTACCTAAAACATCACCAACCATGTGAGCAGATTTACGCTTTTTTTTATCATGATGAATACCTAATTCATTCATAGAATATAATATTCTTCTGTGTACTGGTTTCAAACCATCACGAGCATCAGGAATAGCTCTTCCTGTAATTACACTGTAAGCATAATTCAAATATGATGTTTCTAGCTCATTTTCAAAATAAGAGGGAATAATCCCTTTATTATTATTATCTAAACTCATGAAAACTCCCTTGTTATAAACATTTAAGATATCTTAATATTATAAGATAAATCTCTAAAAAAAACAATTTATCGTATAATATCAAAAAAAAAAGTCGATTCTTTACGAATCGACTTTTTTGATATATCTATAATATATTTTAAAGAGTATTATTTAATTCATTCCAAAAATATAATTGTGAATCTTGAATAATATCGAGCTCTTTCATTACTTAAACTAAAGAATTTTCTTGAGCTTCAGCTCGTGTACCCTTGAATACTAAAAAAGATATTTTATCTTTTGGCAATGAAAAATATAAAGAATTCAATATGCCACCTATTTTTTCTGGATTAACTCCAGAAAAAATTAATGATTCATAAGCTACAGTATCAAGAATATGATAATAATCATGATGTAAACAAAAGTAATAATACTATATTTTTTTCATATCTTTCTTTATAAGTTTTTAATTAAAAAAACTTGACCTCACCCAATACTCCTTGTTTGAACATAATATCTAATGGAGAAACAAGTGTAGAACCATCTGATTTGTGATTAAAGAAAAATTTATTCATTTCTTTGGGAGCATTCATATATAGTGATCCATCATGACCGCCCATGATAGAAATTTTATTTCCATAAGCCCATACAATAGATTCCATAGGTAATTGAAACGGAAACACTACAATATTTTTATCGGAAGGATGTGTTATTTCGCTAGGATGACCTTTGAAGAAATAATCATAACCTGTACCATAATAAGCCTTTACTTTGGCGATATACGCATCTGTATTTCCATAGGGAACAGTTCCTGTAATAATAATATTTTCTTTTGGTGAAGCATCCAAGGCTTCTTCTATTGTTTGATCTTTTAATGTTCCATTACCTTCATTAAGAGCCCATTTTTTGTCCAAACCTACTAAAGTAATAAAATCATTTTGTTTGCTAATAGTTAAGCTTTTATAATATTTTAATGGATCAACTTTATAATATCTTTTTGCACTTGTACTCAAATAATTTCTTAGATCAGAACTATCACTCACTAATAATTCTGGCCATTGCATCCATATATAAGTGTTGTCAGCAATTACAGGTACCGTTAAAAAAGCACCTTTATTATCTTTGTTATCCAAAAAAAAGTTGATATTTAAATTAGGTTTTGGATTTTTATTAAATTCTCTATTATAAATAATCTCGTTTCTTTTCCATGTATTATAAGCTAAACTATCACCATATATGTCAGAAAATTGCTTATAAGTTTGTGTCCCATCAGTTAATAAGATAACTTTTACTCTATTTTTTGAAATTCCTTGAGAATAAAAATATTTGAAGGCTTTTGCTGCCCTCAAATCATTAGCATACAAAGTGAAAGTTGCTTTTGGATTTGCGCTATTTATATCTGCTATTTTTGTTCTCATTTTCTCAACATCAGATATTTCACGAACATGTATAGGTAATTTTGTAAGATTTAATGTCCCAGCTCGTCCCATATATATATAAGATGGTTTTGTATGAGTAAACATATGTATTCCAGAATAAAGAGTAGGCAGTGTTGCACAATCAGAATAAATAACATAATCAGAAGTTGGTATCAAATCACTAAATTTTGGTGTGATTCCTATTCCTATAGGATTATTAGTATTTTCAACAACACTACATGATGCAAATAAAAGTAATAATAAGCTATATTTTTTCATATATTTCCCCAAACATATTATGATATCATTTTTAATGTTTTTTCATATTAATACATTATAATTATTAAACCAATAATTTTACATTTTCAAATAGATTTTAATAAATAAGCATCATTCCAAAATTCATATTCCAAAAATAAAGCTTCTCTAAATAATTTTTTCATCTCTTTGTGATAAGAGGGATTGTTATTAGCAAAAGTCTCTAAGTATTTTTTTTGTTTAGAAAGCCACTCTTGTACTTCTGTGGTACAATTAGCTTCAAACCAATATTGATACTTATTATTGTTAAATTTTTTAGCAGAAAAATATTCTCCTAAGTATACATATAACCATGGACAAGCCATAATACTCGCGTATCCTATGGGAAGTGATTTGCTAGCAGTGTGATACAAAATAAAAACACTATAATTTTTAAACGCAGGCGTAAAAGTATTTTTTTGAGAATATACTAGTTGAGTGGTATAATGTGAATGTACTCTTTTTTGTTCTTCAAAACTAGCATTGATTGAATCTAAAAAAAATTGTAATTGTTCTGAATTTTCTGATTTAGTCATTAAATAAGCATTAGCTTTCGCATAATCATTGAGATAATGAATATCTTGTTCTATGTAATAATAGAATTTTTCATCACTTAAGGAGCCATCAAACATATCTTGTAAAAAATCCATAGAAACAATTTTTTGAATAATATCTTGATTTTCTATCCATAATTGATTGCAAAAACACATAAAGACCCCTATGTAATACCTATTATACCTTATATGTTGGTATAATGTCAATATCACAGATTTTTGACATTTATATATACTTATGTTAAAATAAAAAAAATGAATTTAAAGTAAGGCCTATATGAAAGTATCTATCGCTCAGTTAAATCCTCGTCTTGGAGATTTCACTTACAACAAAGAAAAAATTCGGGAAGCAATTAAATTAGCTTTGCGTGACCAATCTCAAATATTAATTATCCCTTTTGGTTCTATTTCTGGATTTCCACAAGGAAATCTAATGGCATCAGAAGATTTTAGAGTTGCTATTCAAAATACTCGTGAAGAATTAGCTCTTGAAACTAAGGACACAGAACTTTCTGTTTTTGTTGAAGGTCAGGAAATTTTGACTAAAGGGATTGTAAGTAGAGAAGGGTTTTCTCAAGAAATCTCAGATCATACTCATCTTCCTTTACCAGCTATTTTTAATCAAAATAATTATGACATATTTGTGAATCTTGGCCCTAAAATTTTTGAAAAAAACAGACCTGAAGCTCACGAAATGGAATTAAAATTACTTGCTAATGAAAAAAAATCTTGGGTATTTGATATTAATTTAGCTGGTGCTACTGATGAAATATTATTTACAGGACTTAGTTCTATCACCAATCCTGAAGGAAAAATCATTGCTCGATTGAAGTACGCACAAGAAGATTTTGTTACAGTAGATTTGGAATCATCTAATACTTATCCTATTCATGAAATACCTGCTGGTGAAGAAATTCTTCGTCAAACTATTGTGCAAGGTATTAGAGATTATTTTCTAAAAAATCATTTTTCAAAAATTCTAGTATCTGTCAGTGGCGGAATTGATTCTGCTCTTGTATTGGTACTGGCTGTAGAAGCTGTTGGTGCAGAGAAAGTCCACGCTGTTTATCTTCCTTCCAAATTTTCTTCAGATATTAGCCAACATGGTGCTCAACAAATTTGTGATAACCTGAATGTTTCTCTTAATCATATCTCTATCGAATCATTGCATCAATCCTACATTCAAGAATTATCATTTCTAAAAGATGGTAATATTATTTGGGAAGAAAATATTCAAGCTAGAATTCGTGGTAATATTGTCATGAGTATTGCCAATGCCGAAGGATCACTAGTGTTAGCAACAGGAAACAAAACAGAAGCTTCTGTCGGTTATTGTACTTTATATGGAGATATGTGTGGTGGATTTGCACCTATCTCAGATCTTTTAAAAACAGAAGTTAGAGCATTATGTCGTTATATTAATACTATTTCAAATAAAGAGATTATTCCTGAAATAACTATAACAAGACCCCCTAGTGCAGAATTAAACGAAAATCAAATTGACGAAAACAGTCTTCCAAATTATGAATTTTTGGATCAAGTATTATTTTTACATTGTGAAGAAGGATTAGATTATCCTCAAATTTGTGATCGATTAGAAAGAAAAGAAGATGTATTAAAGATATTTACTCTTCTGTACAAATCATCTTATAAAAGAAAACAATCTCCAACAGGATTGAAAATATCTAAAAGATATTTTGGATTAGATTGGCATATTCCCACAAGTGTAGGATTATGGTTCAAACAATAATATTATCAATTTATAATAATAAAATCCCTTGTTAAAAGGGATTTTTATTTTAATACAAATTAATTAGCTCTTACTTTTTAAGAATATATTCTTGAAGAGATTTTTTTAATTCTATAACTGCTGTTTCCAAGTCTTCATTTTTTAGCACTAAACTGTAAAAAGATTTTTGTTCCATTTCTTCTGCAGCATTATCTAATCGTCTTTTTAATGATTCTTCATCATTAGAACCACGACTACGCAAGCGTACTTCTAATTCAGTAATTGATGGCGGTGATACAAAAATTAAAAATGATTTTTCTCCAAATATTTTTTGTATACGCAATCCACCTTTAACATCTATATCCAACAAACAATGCTTTCCTGTTTCCCAAATACGATATATTTCAGATTTCAAAGTTCCATAATAATTATTATGAACAGATTCCCATTCAATAAAATCACCTTTAGCTATCAAATATTCAAACTCTTCTATAGATAAAAAATGATAATCTTTACCATCTTCTTCTCCATCTCTTATTTTGCGAGTAGTTGCAGAAATAGAAAAAGAAATATCATCAGCATATTCTTGTAATATTTGTTTATACATTGTTGTTTTTCCAACACCACTAGGGCCAGAGATAACAATTATCTTATAATCATCCATATCTAAATTACCTTATATAATATTTCTAAATTGCTCTCTCATTTTTTCAATCTCACTTTTTAAAATAATAGTATGTTCTGTGATTTCAAAATCAGAAGATTTCGACGCAATCGTATTTACTTCTCTATTCATTTCTTGACCAATAAAATCTAATTCTTTTGATGTTTCTGGACGCTTACCCAACAAAATATCTTGCATAACACGAATATGATTATCTAAACGAACAATTTCTTCATTAATAGCAGTACGAGAAGCGAATATTTCTAGCTCTATACTCAAGCGTTCATCTGTTGGTTTTACAGTAGTAATTTCAAGAACTCTTTCCCTAAGATTTGTTTTGTATTTATTTAATACTTGTGGATATTTAGTCTTAACAAAGTCTAATGATTTAACCATAATATCAAGAGAATTTTGGATATCATCAATAGTACTTTTTCCTTCATCAATCATCATGGGCAACATTTGATCAATTAATTTTTCAAAATATTCTAATAATATTTTTAAAGTAGCATCATCTACATCGCTAGTATCCGTATTCAAGACTTGAGGAAAAGATAAAATATCTTTTAAAGAAATATTATCCAAAATATTTAATTCTTCTGCCACTTTACGACTTGCATCTAAATAAGATTTTGCTAAAACCATATTAATTGACAATCCTGAAGATTGTAATTCTTTTTCATTAATTCTAAGATTAAAATCAATTTTTCCTCTATTTAATTTATGAGAAGCTATTTTTCGAGTTTCCATTTCTAATGCAGCGTAGCGTGATGGTGTTTTAATACGAAACTCAAAAAATCTTGAATTAACACTTTTAATTTCCATTTCAACATCTAAAAAATCTGTTGAAAAGCGAAGTGTTGATTTTCCTGTCATTCCACGAATCATAAAACATCCTTTTTATTCATCATCAACTAATTCTTTAGAAAAAAGCGAGTTTGTATTTGTTAATGAGTCTTCTTTCATTGCGTGTAAAATAATTTGTGCAACATTTTGTTCTGCTTCTTTTTTGGTACGACCTTTTGCTGACGCCTCAAACTTCATAACCTTACCCTTTATTGTAAATATTTTACCATGGTCCGGTCCTTCTGTATCAATCATTTCGTAAGATGGGTATTGTTTATAGACTTTCATAGTTACTTTTTGTAATTTTGTTTTGAAATCTTTAAGACCGTCTGTTAAAAGACATTCTATTTTAGGATTTAATAAATTTTCTAAAAAATCTTTGCATTTTTTAAATCCATTCTGCAAATAAATAACTGCCACTGTCGATTCAAATAAATCACAAAGTACTTTCTCCTGAGCTCTTTTATCAGCTAGACGCTCACCATGACCTAATTTTACAATATCTAATAATCCCAATTCTCGCCCTAGAACTGCTAATGTATTTTCATTAGCTAAACTAGATTTCATCATGGACATTTTTCCTTCTGAAAGCTCTATGTATCTTTTAAATAAAATATCTGCAAGACAAAGACCCAAAACAGAATCACCTAGAAATTCCAATCTTTCATAAGATAGGCCATTCATCGTATCCATATATGAAATATGAGTTAAGGCTAAATCCCATAACTCGAAATTAGATATAGGAATATTGTATTTTTGAGCATGATTTTTTAATATTTTTTTTCTATCTTCAGTAATTTCTACTGTATTATATTTTTTTGAATGCCAAAGAAACATTATGCCCACCAAATCCAAAAGAATTACTTAATACTATATTAAGATCTTTTTGTATTGCTTTATTTGCTGTATAATTCAAATCACATTCAGGATCTTGATTGTCTATATTAATTGTTGGATGAATAGTATTCTGCTCCATCATTTTTAAAATAGCTATCGCCTCTAAAGCTCCTGCAGCACCCAATGGATGTCCCATCATAGACTTCGTTGAATTACAATTAGTTTTATAAGCTACATCACCAAGAGCAAACTTAACTGCTTTTGTTTCAGCAATATCACCTAAAGGTGTTGATGTTCCATGCATATTCACAAGATCAACATCTTCTGGAGAAATATTACCATTTTTCATTGCTATTTTCATTGCCATACCAGCACCCTCACCATCAGGATGTGGAGCTGTAATATGATATGCATCTGCTGTAGCACCGTAAGATAATAATTCACCATAAATATGTACACCACGCTTTTTTGCATGTTCATATTCTTCTAGTACAAGAATACCAGCACCTTCACCCATTACAAAACCATCTCTATCTTTATCAAAAGGACGAGAAGCTTTTTGAGGATCATCATTATAATGTGTAGATAATGCTCTTGCTTGAATAAATCCAGCAAGACCAAGAGTAGTTAAGGTACATTCTGTTCCGCCTGTAATCATAATATCAGCTTCATTTAAACGAATATGATTAAATCCAGAAACCATAGTATGAGGACCTGTTGCACAAGCTGATGTAACAGCATAATTAGGCCCTCTAAAACCATAAAGCATCGCACCGTAACCAGATACAATATCTAAAATAGATGCAGGTACAAACATTGGAGAAACTCTACGAGGTCCTTTTTCAACAATAATAGTAGCGTTATCTTGTAATGTTTGTAAACCACCTATACCAGAACCCACAATAACACCAACTCGATAGGGATCAATACCATTTAAATGTTCTAGATTAGCATCTTTGACTGCCTGTGTAATAGCGGCTACTCCATATTGTGCATAACGATCCATACGAGATGCTAATTTTTTATCCATATAATCTTCACAATTAAAGTTTTTAATTTCACCTGCTATTTTGACTGCTAGTTCTGAAGTATCTAAGCGTTCAATTTTTGAAATACCACTAGTACCATTTTTTAAATTATTCCAAAATAATTCTAAGTTATTTCCTAAAGGGGAAATCACACCTACACCTGTAATTACAACTCTACGACTCACAGTATCCTCCATTTTCTATTTAATTAAATTTGTTTTTACTTACATTACCATTCCACCATCGACAACGATGGTTTGACCATTAATATAAGAAGCATCATCTGAAGCAAGAAACGCTACTACTGATGCTACCTCTGATGTTTCAGCCATTCTTTTCATTGGTATTGCTGATAATATTTTTATTTTTTCATTTTCTGGAATAATATCTGTCATAGCTGTATGAATAAATCCTGGTGCAATAGCATTAACATTTACCCCTCTTCCAGCAAGTTCCTTTGCTGTAGATTTGGTAAGAGCTATAATCCCAGCTTTTGCTGCAGCATAGTTAGCTTGTCCAACATTACCTGTCAATCCAACTACTGATGTCATATTAATAATTTTCCCAGCACGCTGCTTCATCATTATAGGATAAACAGCTTTAACACCATTGAAAACACCTTTTAAATGAATATCTACAATCATATCAAAATCTTCTGGAGACATACGAAGAATCAAATTATCTTTTGTTATTCCTGCATTATTTACTAAGATATCAACAGATCCCCACTCTTCATTAATTTTATTAATCATTCCTTTTATTTCCGTATAAGAAGTTACATCTGCTTGTATAGCTTTGACTTTTACACCATATTTTTCTGATAATTCCTTTATCAAAGGAGTATCCTCTTTAATAGAAATAGAATTTAAAACAATATTTGCTCCTTCAGAAGCAAGTCTTTCAGCAACTGCAAGTCCTATTCCTCTAGATGATCCCGTAATAATTGCATTTTTCCCTGCGATACCCTTCATGAAAACCTCATTTTTTATATATATTATTTTTATAATCAAAATATTTCTTATAAAATTCAACTACTGGATTAGGAATAATAAAATCATAACTACCATCAAAACCTTCTAAATAAAAATACACTTCTTTATTAAAGATAAAAATATCCTGTATTTGTCTCATATCACTATTTGATAAAAATTTGACTAAGTCTAGTTGTTTGTCACCTGTTTTTAAAACATTTAAATACACTTGTCTTTTATTAAAATAAAAGCTTGATCGCCAAATTTGTTTGTTATCTAATCCTAAAATAGTTAAATCAATTTGTTGATCCAATCCATCAAAAGGTGTGATCATTTTTTTGGTATTTATTCTAATAAATATTTCTGTATAAGAGTTTGGTATAATAACATTCTTATATCGCTGAAAAGAAAAATTTAGATGAAAAGTACCATTTTGATCTTGAAAATACAAAATATTAGTTTTTAATGTTATTAGTTCTGTTTGTTTCATTTTATCAATTTTTCTTTCAAATCCTTGCGATGGATCTGTCAAGTATTTTTCGTAATTAGTGTAAATTGTAGCATGCATTGTTTGAAATTGAAAAAGAAAAAAGAAGAAGAAAATATTATTTAAGATATTGATCATAATTACGCATTATAGGATACTCCGTACTTGTATCAATAGCAAATTTACCTTTAACATATAAATCCAACAAATCACTTGCTGCATTTTTAAAATAAGGAGACAATTCAAATTCTACCGTTCGTGTAGATCCTTTAATAATATATTTTACATTGGTATTATTTTTAAAAACATTATATAGAGCTCTAACATCTTTTTTAGTTATTTCTATCTGATAGCCTAAATACCAAACATTTTTATCATAGGATTGATATCTTTTTTTTCCATCTAAACCAAATTCTTTGACCCAAATAGAGTTTAGTTGATCTCCAATCAACATAATAGTAAATCTTTCTACTGGATCTGCTGGATCAAAATCATCTTTATATATTTTTGAATTATTTTCTAGAGTTTCATTGTAATTTTTTACAGCTTCATTATAATTTGATTTGATTTTTTCAAAATATATTAAAAACTCTAATTCTTTTGGTGATAGAAATTTCTTTGCTGGTTCTGTATTAGTATATTTTAAACTAGGAAATTTTGGTAATTCTGCAGCAAGCGGATTTTTATCAGACCATAATTGAGCAACAACTGTTGGATTTATAAAAGATGAGTTATACGAAATCGTATTTTCATATTCATATTCGTTTGAATTCCCATACTCGTTTAAAACCCCATACTCATTCTCATACTCTTCAACAAGTTCACCATCTTCATTCAACTCAATATCTTCATTCAACTCAACATCTTCTGTGGTAGAATATTCTTCATCATAATATTCTTCTTCTAAATAAGTATCTTGAAATGATCGAAATTGTAATAATGCCTCTTGATAAGCGGCATGGTTCTCAGCATAATTAGATAATACTAAGCTAGTATCTTCTCTAATTTTTTTGTACATATCAAAAGAAGATAGTGGAAATTCTGTAATCAAACGACCGTCCACCATTCCTAAAACTTGATCATCACGCAAGGTGTATTTATTGTGATAAAACATAGCAATATTCAGATTCATTTCTTGATTAGGTACTGATCCTTTCAAACCAGTTAATATAGGATTAATTTGCAATCCTACATATTTTTCACCAACAAAAGGTTGTAAATTAATATTATTAAATGTAGTTTGTGAAAAAATTATACTAGAAACAAATATATTTATTAGTAGTGTTCGGCGCATTTTATATCCTTTTTTGTATCTTTTAAAATTGTAGTAATGTAGCACCCCATGTAAATCCACCACCTAAAGCAGGTGAAACTACCAATTGTCCTTTAGTAATAATTCCTAATTTCATTGCATCAACCAAAGCTAATGGAATCGTGACACTACTTGTGTTACCATAATTTTGAACATTCATAAAAGGCTCTATACCCAATCTTTCAGCAACAGCAACCATAATACGAGCATTCGCTTGATGAGGAATTAAAAGATCTACATCATCCAAACTTTTATTTGATTTCGCACATATTTTTCTTACTTGTTCATCCATAATACGAACAGCTAATTTGAAAACACTTGTACCATCCATTTTAACAAAATGTTTTCCATTTTCTTGTTGTTTTGTTCTCAATAATTCACTATACACACCATCTCCACCAATATTAGTGTTAAGAATAGTACAAGTAGTTGGATTCTCTTCAACAACAAATGCTGCAGCAGCATCTCCAAACAAAATACATGTATTTCTATCTGACCAATCAACAATATCACTAAATTTTTCAGAACAAACACATAATATTTTTTTTGCTAATCCTGATTTTACAAAAGATTCTGCAATTGCTAGTAAATAAACAAAACCAGCACAAGCTGGACCTATATCAAAAGTAGGTATATTAGGTATTTTCAATTCTTTTTGTATTAATGTCGCTATCGACGGAAATTTTTGTTCATTTGTTACTGTGGAACATATAATAAAATCAATATCTTGAATATTTAAATCTGATTTGATAATAAGATCATTTATAGAAGCTACCGCCATATCAACCGTAGTTTCATCTTTGCGTGCAATATGTCTCTGTTTGATACCTGTTCTAGTAGAAATCCATTCATCATTAGTAGCAACTATTTTAGAAAGATCATCATTGGTAACTATTTTTTCTGGTAAATATATTCCTATATTTGAAATACCTATTTTCAAATTAAGCCCCTTTTTCAAAATCATATCTCTATTAATTTATCAAAAAAATTTAAGTATCAAACAAATTTAAGAAAATTATTCTATATGAATTAAATTTTCTTCAATTTTATTATTTAATTCTTCTATAACATTATTTTCTATTGTTCTAACACAAGCATCAATAGCATTTTTAAAAGCCAAGGATCCTGAAGAACCATGCCCTATCATTACTACACCTTGAACACCCAATAAAGGAGCTCCTCCAAAATATTCAGGATCAAGTGCATCTTTTACTTTTTGAAAAGCTGGTTTTGCCAACAAAGCACCAAAGAGACTAAATAAACTAGATTTAAAAGCATATTTTAACATCTGAGAAAATCCTGATGCAGTACCTTCAATAGTTTTAAGAACAATATTACCTAAAAATCCATCACAGACAATCACATTTGCCTTGCCCTTGAAGAACTCTTTACCCTCTATATTTCCTATAAAATTTAAAAAATTACAATGTTTCATAGCTTGGTAAGTCGCTCTTGCTAATTTAGAACCTTTATATTCTTCAGCACCAATATTTAAGAGAGCAACTTTTGGAGTAGAAACATTGACCATCCGTTCATAATAAATTTGACCCATTAAACCAAATTTTAGAAGATCTTCTACGGTTGTTTCTGAACTAGCTCCAATATCTAAAATCATTGGTGGTGCACTGTGTATACCTTTCGAAATAAAAGTTGCTAAAGCTGGTTTTTTAATTCCTCGTAAACGACGTAAAATCAAAGAAGCCCCAACAACAATAGCTCCTGTATTACCAGGAGAGAAAAAAGCATCAAGTTCACCTCTTTTGTGAGCTTCTAAACCAACAACAATACTTGAATCTGGTTTCATTTTGATTGCAGACAGAGGTTCATCAAACATTGTAATAATACTACCTGCATGCATGATAGAAATATTATCAGGCATAATTATTTTAGATTTCTCACACACATCATCTAAAATTTTTTGTAATTTTGTTTTATTGCCTATCATGACTACTTCAGCTTGTGGATGTAGTAAAGCACCGTCAATACTACCTTTCACTAACAAATGAGAATCTTTTTCTCCACTAGCTATATCTACACCTATACGCATAAAACCCACTTTAAATAACAAATTTACAAAAAAGACGAAGAGTTATAATAAAAACTCTTCGTCTATAATTACATATGAACATTATTGATTCACGAAAGAATCTCTTTAAAAGAGAGAGCTTAAGCCTCTTCCACACCAGCAAAAACTTTTCTACCTTTGTAAGTACCACATGATGAACAAACTCTATGTGGCAACTTTTGGGCTCCACAAGAATCACATGTAGACAAATTTATAGCATCCATCTTATAATAACTATTAGCACGACGGATACGTGAATGACATTTTGATGTCTTTTTCTTTGGTACACCCATTAGTTGACTCCTTTAAAAATAAAAACATAGAGCTTTATATCTACTATTATAACACAAAAAGAATTCATTTGTCAATCAACAAAGATAATATTTATTTTATTTTGACTAAAACATACTATATAAGTATTTTTTATCTGTATATGTATCTTAAAAAATTATTATAAAAGGAATTATTATGAAAAAAATATTACACATGAACTTGATTTACAAATCATTATTAAAAGAACTATTACTAATCATTTTAGCTTTTGTAATAATTTCTTGCTCCTTACAAGTTGATTCTGATTTTCCTTCTTCCAATAAACCTATTCCTGTTACTCCAGATATGAATTTTACACAAGCAAGATTCAAAACAAATTTCTCTGGGAATTATAATATTAATAAAGATGCTGTATTAGAAATTGGTATCTATAACATAAAATTTAGTGACGGTTATATCATAGAAACATCAAAACTTGCAGATAATTTTTTTGTTTTTAATATCATATACACTAATAATATTCTAACAAAAGGGATAAAAAAAATATTTTTTACTAATGGAATATGGGATGGAGTAGGTAATTATCAAAGTTTAGAAATATTAAATTCTGAGAATGGAACCATGCACAATCTCATGTTAACATTAATAGAAGATCCTACTAAAAATTACGCTTGGAGAGAGAAAATAAAAACAGATGGAACCTATATCTACTTTCTTGGAACTAATATCGGAACAAAAAAATAATCTATCTTGATAAATAAATAAAATGAAAACGAATAGCAACTTCTTTTTCATTTTGCAAATCTTTAGGAAGTAATCCAAAGTTTTTGGCATATACAATAGAATTCAAACTGGCATTATCAACAATATCGGAACCATATGAAGAAACAACTTGTGCGTTTAAGATATCACCAGATTGATTCAAGGTATACTCCACTATTACTTCCCCATTCTTTATTAATCCTTGATAATATTGATAAATAGGAAAAAACTCTTTATGATATTTTTCAATTTTCTTTTGCATATTCAAAAAATATTGGGCATAATCT
Organism: Spirochaetota bacterium; assembly: GCA_030154445.1. Taxonomy (NCBI): domain Bacteria; kingdom Pseudomonadati; phylum Spirochaetota; species Spirochaetota bacterium. The sequence goes on from JAGUQW010000011.1 coordinate 23,023, forward strand.
TTAGATTTCGTTGCTAAACTTGTATTACCTGTACTATAAAGATTAATGATAGGCTTCTTATTAATGTCATAAAGTGTAGGTGTTGTTTCACCACCACCTGATGCTGATTTTTGTTTTATTGTTTTCACATCTTTTCGAATGTCAATGCCCACTTCAGTAGTTTCTACTACTTTTTCCTCTATTTTATCCTCACCATTTGTCTCTTCTTGAGGAATATAAGATTCATCTCCACCTTTTCCTTGATCAAGAGCATTATCAAAATTGACAAGATTATATTCTTCTGGCTTCGTTTTATCTTGAGTAAGAGACTGACTAACATTATTTTTATCAGAAATAACAGCTTCTTGAGATTTCAAGGGAGATTCTGTCTTAGTTTCTAAAATGATATTATGGATTCTTTGTTGAGGGTTTTTTGAGGGTTTTTTATCTGTAGACATAGTAGATATAACATTAAAACCCCATAAAGCATACAAATGAGCAGTAAAAGACATCCATATAAAAATAATTAAAAATTTTATATGTTTTTTAGAATTAATATTAGAAAATAATGAATAGGATTTCTTTGCCAAGCTATCTTCCTTGTTTTACTTGATAAAAATTAACATAGTATTTATAATACATTAATCGCATTCGAGGGGAAGTATGAAATTTGTAATTTATATTTTTTTTGCTTATATCCTGATCTCTTACCTTATCAAAAATCATGAGACTATCAATTATAAAAATACTGAATGGTTGGATAATAGTCCAGAAATTATTAAAATTAATTCTACAAAAGCTCAATTTAGTTTTACGGTAACAGAACCTTCCGCTATTTATTGGAGAATATATTCCAATACTAATAATATTCCAGAAATACCAGAAGATCTTACTAACACCAATACGATAAATAATACTGTTACTTTTGGTGGAAACATTACCATAGGCAATGGTGATAGTTATACGAATATGATAGATAATTTGTTACCAAACACTCAGTATTATTTGTATACGATCGCTGTACCTTATATCGGTTCTTTCCCAAAAAAAATAAAAAAATTATTTTTTCAAACATCAAATCAATAATCACACAAAAGATAATCGGAGATATTTATGTTTATTTTGTTAAATTTTTTATTGCTTGTAGTACCGTTATTTGCACAAGAAGAAATATTTATAGTATCAAATCCAGGTCTACAAATAGATCCAAGTACATTAGCAACCAATCTGGAAGTATTACCCCAATCTACGAATATTATCAATTCAAATATAAGTGAACCATCTAAGACTAAAACAAAAGTAGCTCAACATACAAATACTCCCAAATTATTATCAAAACCACCTGTTGGAGAAATTAGTAAAAATTATCAAGCAATAGAGGAATTTTTTTATTTTATTAAAATTGGCGATATAGATTCTGTTGTAGATTACCTTAATCTTGGAATGGATGCTAATATTAGACAAATACTGGATAGAAAAAATGGTACTACAGCTCTTATGTGCTCTATCGCACATAGAAGAGTTTTTATTACGAAATTGTTACTTACTACCTATAAAGCAGATCCTAATTTAGCTTCATATAAATTTAATATTAGTAACATCACTCCTTTAATGCTAGCTGCTCAACAAGGTCCTATAGAAAGTATAAAAACACTTCTCACTAATGGAGCAAAAATTAACGCTCAAACAACAGGGGTCGTAGCTGGTAATTCGGCTTTGATGATAGCTATTCAACAAAATAAATATAATATTGTAAAATTATTAATTGATAACGGTGCTGATGTTAATAATATTTCTGATACTGGTATTACACCTTTAATGATTGTAGCAAAAATAGGAAATATAGATATTATGAACTTATTAATCGCTACTCCACAGATCAACATTCATACGGTGGATAAGGCTGGTCAAAATGCGTTGATATACGGATACATTTCTGGAAATATAGAAATTGTACAATTATTAACAAAATTAGGGGTAACAACTAATTTAACCCCCAAAGAAATAAAATTAATTATTAAACAAAATATTAATACATAATTTTTTATTTATTTAAAAAATTTCCAATATGCATTGTTTTTATTATCTTTTATTAGGATTCTATCTTAAATATATTATTTGTATTATTTATCAAAAAATAATTTAGCTAATACACTAATAGATTCAGGAATAAATTCATGCTCTAATGAATCATTATTATATAAGATATCTCTTATTATAGAAGATGAGATATTCTGTTCTTCAAAATCAATTATATTCCATTGATAATTAGGATCTAATTTGAAACCTTTTCTAGGATAAGTCCATAAAGTAATTAATTGAACAAAATCCTGAACACAATGCCATTTTGAAAAATTAGCAGCTTGATCGGATCCTATAAGCAAATGAATAGTTTTGTGAGGATGTATTTTTTTAATATAATTTATAGTATCTATAGTATATGATACTTCACTCTTATTTAATTCTAAATCTGAAATAACAATGTTGGGGTGATAAAATTCATAAACAAAATTTTGTTCTTCTAGTATTTGTGGGAAAAGTTTTAAATCATTATCTGATAATAAATTAAAGCATGATTTTAACATAAACAATCTTTCTTGATCTGAAAAAAGATGTTTTTTATATGCTAAATTTGTTCCTGTTGGTATAATATAAAATTTATCAATATCAACAAGATTATTAAACATTTGTTTGACTAACATTATATGTCCCTTATGAATAGGATCAAAACTCCCACCAAAAATAACAATATTTTTTTGCATTACGAATCCTTTTGTGTTTATATTTGATTTTATTAGTAATACACTTTAAAATATAACATATAGTTTATTATTTAACAATTGTTATCACACTATAAAAAATTAGAGGTGATTTATGCAATTTATACTTTTATTATCTTTTTTATTAACTATTCTATCCTCATCATATAGTTTAGATATTACATATAATAGTGACAATAATAAAATTCGTGAAACTATCACCACTATTAAAAATGGTATTTCTTATAATTTTAATACAGATAAAAAAACATATCAAATATTAATGTTAACTAATGAGAATCATGCAACCGTTTCTTTTACTAATATTACCAAAAAAGAAACTAATGCTTTTTATATATTTAATGGCAATCTGATCACTATTCAGAAAGGTAAAAGAAAAACTATAGAATTACATAATTTAGAATTGATTCTTTTGCCAGAAGTTCAATTACAAAATTTTATACAAAACAAAGAGCTAACTAATATGCAGTTTATCACCTTTAGATTATCTGATCTTAAACCCTATATTGCTCAGGCACATAAAATTCCTACTATAATTACAAATATCAAAAATATTCCCCATACTATAGTAGAACTGTCTTACGAGAATGTTTCTCCTAAGACAGTTAAATTCATTTATTATTTTAATCCTGATGGTATTGCAAGCAAAAAAGAGGGATATTTTATTGGGGCTAAAAAACCTCAACTAAATTTAATCAAACAATAATAACAGGAATATATATGATAAAAATAATAAAAAACATTGTTATTTGTTTTTGTATTGCACTCCTATCATCTTGTAGTATTGATGAAATCCCTAGACAACCTTTACTTGCAACGCCTCTAGGATTAAAAGTTAAAACAGCTCCTGCTCAAGGTGGTGGAACAGGATTAGCTTTATTTTTTACAGCAAACAACCCTGAAATTTATTTTACAGGATATGCTATTTATGTATCCACTAGAATAGAAGATTTTATATCTTTTGCTGATGCTGGAGAAGTTTTTTTCCCATTAAAACCTACTGATGTACCTGGATCTCAAGCACAATTATTAAAAAATTTTATTACAGCCAATGATGGAAATTTAACAATATATATCGGAGGAGCAATGTCCTTTCCAGAAAGAAGATTTTATCCTCCATCACCAGATTATTTATCCATCACTCCAAATTCATCTCCTGCAGATCCTACATTTACTGTAACTGGTTTCAAAGATTTACCAGATGGTACACCCTTTATATCAGGTACAGTTTATTATTTTGCTGTATATGCATATTCAGCTGTTGATACTTCGTATAGTTTACCATCAAATATTACTACTATAAATTTTCCGTAAAGATACTTATGAAAAAAAAATTAATAATATTTTTTATTTTATTTTTATCTTGTGGACTAGAAATACCCCAGCCTGTTCCTCGATTATATTCTCCAAATGGGGTACAAGTTTATAATTCAATTTTAGGGACAGGGGTTCCTGCAGCAACATTGCGCGTAACTTGGTTTGGACTTAATCCTGAATTAGAATTTTCTGGTTATAATATATATTATACAGATAATATTGCTGATGCAACTGCTTTAAAAGGCACAAAAATTCTTTGTGCTAATTTCAATCCTAAACAAGCATCTTTTGTAGTACGACAACCTTTTAATGTCAGCAGATCATTTTCCTACGATATTAAAAAATTTTACTACGCTGGTCAAGGTCAATTGTTCAGTCAAGGAAAAGAATATTGGTTTTTTGTTACAGCTTTTAATCAAGTAAGAAATCTTGAAAGTCCTCCAAGTATGTGGGCTAGTGTTATTTTTGAAGATAATACTCCTTAATTTTATTTTTTATTTGATTTATAAGTAAATCTTTCTGGAGACACATTAATGTCTTTTTTATCCTCTTTTAATTTTGATGTTTTTAATGATTCTAAAGAAAAAGCTCTAGCATATCCTTTAGGATCATTATTTTTCTCATTAAATAAAATAACTCAAAAAAATAAACATATTTTTATTATTACAGAAGACAATCCTCAAGCAAATAAAGTTTTTGAAAGTTTATCTAGTATATATTCAAATGTTATTTATTTTCCATCTATTGAAGTTATGCCTTATTCTCATGGAATCCCCTCTCTTGATATTCTTACCACAAGAATACAAACTATGTCCCTTCTTCATCAAAACAATCAAGCTTATATTATTGTCTGTGCTTATCAAAGTTTTATTAGAACATTACCACCTCGTTTATCTTTTGAAAAATCTCTTATCAAACTATCAGAACAAACACCATTAGATCTTAACAAGTTTTCACAACAATTAAAAGAATATGGTTATTCTCAAACATCTGCTGTTAGAGAAATTGGTGAATTTTCTATTAAAAATAAACTTATTGATGTATACCCTAGTCATATAGATTCTCCAATTCGTATTATTATAGAAAATAATATTATTGTTCGTATTTCTTTTTTTGATAAAAACACTCAATTAACAACTAATAAAACTAATTATATTGATATCCCCCCTTTAGCTGAATTTATTTTCCCGAAAGATAAAAAAGGATTTGAAGATCCTTTTCATAATACATTAGCACACTCAAACTTTGTTGATTATTATAACACTTTATCATCGATCACTGACTATATCACTGATCGTCAATTTGATATTTTATTTACAGAAAAGCCAGAATTCGCTGACAATAAAATACGAGCTATTTTTACTCGATTGAATGCTAACAAATTATTACTTAGTTCTATAAAAGAAAGTACTAAAAATGCATCTTGTATTTATACACATGATAATAATGGAGATTTATCTCCATTGCTTAAACTTGCTGGAAATTTTTCAGGAGGATTTTCTGGATTTGTTGTTGAATTAGAAAAAATATTGAAAAGCAAAGAAAATGTGTTTGTTTGTTTTTTTTCTGAATATAAAGAAAATGCCCGTCGAATTGCTATTATGCTTCGTCGATTCAAGCCAAAAATTGTTTCACATATTAATGAAATCAATCCTCAAAATCCAGGATTTTATATAATCACACAAAATTGGGAATTTGGATTTTTAGGAGAAGATCTTACAAATAACAGAAATATTCTCTTTATTGGTGAAACAGATATTAGTGGAAAAAAGAAAGTTTTTCGTAAAAGATTACAACAGGCAATCTATTCTAATTTTGAAACAGATATTGAACCAGGTGATGCTGTAGTACATTTGAATTATGGAATTGGAATTTTCAAAGGGATTGAAAGGATCAACACTTTAAATAAAGAAAAAGATTATATCCTTATAGAATATGCAGACAAACAAAAACTATTTGTTCCTCTCGAACAAGCAGATTTGATTGGGCGATATACTGGTGGATTTGAACAAACAAAAACAAAAATAGATTCTCTTTCTAGCAAATCATGGCAAAAGAAAAAAATTAAAGCACAAGAAGATATCGTATTATTTGCTAAACAATTGGTAGAATCACATGCAAAAAGAGTTGTTTTTGAAGGGATAGCTTTTCCTTCAGATACAGAAGAACAAAAACAATTTGAAGATTTATTTAAATATATAGAAACACCTGACCAAATTACAGCTATAGAAGAAATCAAATCTGATATGGAAAGTTTACAACCTATGGATAGACTTCTTTGTGGAGATGTTGGTTTTGGAAAAACTGAGATAGCTCTTCGTGCAGCATTTAAATCTATTTTTTCACATAAACAAGTTGCTTTACTTGCTCCTACCACTATTTTGGCAGAACAACATTATTTAACATGTTTGGATCGTTTTAAGAATTTTCCTATTAAAACGGCTTTAATCACTAGATTTACTAAAAACAATGAACGAAAAGATATTATTCAAAGAATTAAATCTCAAGAAATTGATCTACTTATTGGAACACATGCTGTATTAAACAAAGAAATTTTATTTAAAGAATTAGGCTTATTAATAATTGATGAAGAACATAAATTTGGCGTTGCTCAAAAAGAAAAAATAAAAACAAGATATCCTTATACAGATATTTTATCATTATCTGCAACACCTATACCTAGAACATTGTCTCTTGCATTAGGAAATCTAAGAGCTTTTTCAACTATTCAAACACCTCCTGAATTAAGAACTCCTGTAGAAACAATAGTCTCTGATTTTAAAAATGAATTGGTTGCTGATGCAATTCGCACAGAATTAGAAAGAGATGGACAAGTGTATTTTATTAATAATAGAATAAAAGAATTAGATAAATTTGCAAATCTTATTACAGAACTAGTACCCGAAGCATCTATTGTAGTTGCTCATGGTCAAATGGAAGAAGATGAATTAGAAAACGCATTTTTAGGATTTATGCGAGGTTATTATAATGTTCTTGTTTCCACAACTATTGTAGAAAGCGGTCTTGATATTGCTAATGCTAATACAATTATTATAAGTGATTCTCAAAGATTAGGTCTTTCACAACTTTATCAACTAAAAGGTCGTGTCGGACGATCTACTAAACAAGCCTATGCTTATTTTTTATTTCCAGAACATAAAAATATTACAGAACAAGCAACAAAAAGATTGGATGCCTTATCTGAATATACAGAATTAGGAGCTGGTTTTCAAATTGCTAAGCGTGATATGGAAATAAGAGGTGCTGGAAATATTATAGGATCTCAACAACATGGCCATTTAATAGCAATAGGTTATGATATGTATATGAGACTTTTAAAAGAAGAAGTTCAAAAATTACAAGGAAATGAAACAAATTATATTGATACATTAATTGATTTATCTTATGATGCATTTATTCCCGATATATATATCCATGATCCTGCATTAAAAATGGAAGTATATAAAAATATTATATCTTTAAGAAACCAATTAGAAAGTGATAATCTAAAAAAAGAATTACGAGATAGATATGGATCCTTCCCCTATGAAATAGAAACATTATTTGAAATCTCTAAATTAAAATTAGAAGCAAACACTATCGGCATCACCTCTATTACAGAAAAATCAACTCACATAGAAATAGTTTTTTCTAGTAATTCTAAAGCAAATCCTTTAAAAATATTAGAAATTGCAAAAAATGGAGAACATCCTGTTTCATTCAACCCTTACAATCCAAATCAACTTAATTATCAAACATTTGAATCCAATGCTGAACAAAAAGTAAAAAGATTAACAACATTTTTAAGAGATATTCAAGATCATTAAAAAATAGAGACTCTTAAGAGTCTCTATTTTTTAATATATTTTGAATAAGGATTTCTAACTCTTCTGGAGTATGATAGAAGAATTTAATAGAACCTCTATCTATATTACCTGAAATCTTTGTTTTTACACCAAGAATTTTTACTAATTTTTCTTCTAAAGATTGTATTCTATGATTATATGAGACAGAATTTGATTTTTGAATATTATTTTTATTTATATCATCGGATAAAATTTTTCTTGTCAAATCTTCTGTTTGACGAACAGAGAGATCCTCTTCTTCTGATATACGAGCAACCTCTTCCATTTTTTGAAAATTTGGATAAAGAGATAAGATAGCTCTACCATGACCTTCTGAAATATTATTGTTAATAACTCTTGTTCTTATAGAATCTGGTAATTTTAATAATCGTAATGTATTCGCTACACTGGTACGACTTTTACCCACAACTAGAGAGACCTCTTCTTGAGTTAAATTCACTCTATCTATCATTTCTTGATAAGCTTCAGCAACCTCTATAGCATTCAAATCAGTACGTTGAATATTTTCTATCAAAGCAACAGCTAATCTATCTTTATCTTCAAACTCTCTAATAACTATAGGAACTGTTTTCATTCCTGCAAGCTTCGATGCTCTTAAACGGCGTTCACCAGCGACAAGTTCATATGTTCCATCGCCAAGATCAGATACAACTAAAGGTTGAATTATCCCATGTTTTCTAATAGAATCCGCTAACTCTTCTAAAAAAGCCTCATCAAATTCTTTTCTAGGTTGATATCTACTTGGTAAAACATCATTAGGACTAACAGTTAAGACTCCATTGTTTTTTGGTGCATATTCATTTTCTAGTGGTTTTATTTCAACCAAAGGACTTACAATATGCTCCTCAACTAATGCAGCCAAACCCTTTCCTAAACCCTTTTTCTTCATTGACATTATTTAACAACCCCTATATACCAGACTTTTTAATAAACTCATCACCAAAAGATGTGTAAGATTTTGAACCCTGTGAAGAAGAATCGTATTCATAAATAGCAACACCATGAGATGGTGCTTCACTAAGACGTATATTTCTTGGAATAATAGTATCATAAACCTTCTCACCAAAGAAAGATTTAGCTTCATTCAGAACATCTTTTGACAAATTAGTACGTTGATCAAACATCGTAATCAAAACTCCTTCAATACCTAAATTAGAATTTGTAGAGCTTTTCACCAATTTAACAGCCTGTAACAATTGAGCCAAACCTTCCATTGCATAAAACTCACTTTGCAATGGAATAAGAACACTATTTGCAGCGGTCAAACCATTTAACGTAAACAAACCTAAAGATGGGGGAGTATCCATCAATATCAAATCATAATCTCTAGAAACCTCTTCTAAAGATTTTTTTATAATATACTCTTTACCACGCTGATCAAACAATTCAGCTTGAGCACCAGCAAGATCCATAGAAACAGGAACAATATCAAGATTTTCATACTTTGAACAAACAATAACCTCTTTGAAAGTTTTATCACCTATAAAAACACTGTATATACCCTTGTTCAAATTAGAAGAAACTTTTACCCCTAAACCTGAACAAGAATTTCCTTGAGGATCAAGATCTAATAACAAAACTTTTTTACCTACACTAGCAACATAGGTAGCCAAATTAACACAAGTTGTTGTTTTCCCAACCCCACCTTTTTGATTTGCAACAACAATTATTTTAACCATAAATAACAACGCTCCATATATGCATTTGTTTTATAAAATATTGTTTCACGTGAAACAATTATTGATTTTTAATTTTATTTTTTCTCTTTAGCAGAAAGTTTGTGCAAATAAATATCCAAATAAATATCCAAAAAACAACGATAATAACAATGAATCTTGTTTGCTCGGGTAGAGGGATTGATTGTGATAAATATTCTGTTTTCGGCGCTACTGTGGTTTTTAGATCTTTTCTTAATAGAAAATCTATAGAATTAATAAAAAAATCAGCATTCCCACCTGTATACAATCTAGCGTTATCAATGAATTCTGTAGAACCAAAAACAATCGATCTTCTTTGACTTTTCATATTTGTTTTGTTTGCAATAATAGAAGATATTGCTAAACAATAAATCCCTGTAATATCTTCTTCTCCTTTTGTATACAAACCTTTTTCAAAAGATCGTTCACCAAATCCATATTGAGACATTTTGGCTAATGGTCTTATATCATAGATGTTGTTACTATCTGATAATTCTTTGGGTAATGAATATACAACGGAGGCGGATGGGAAAATCACAGATTGTTTTTTATTTTTTAATAATAGCGTGATTTCTGATTTTGGAGACAGTGTAGGGATAATAGAAAATTCACCACTATTTTTCGCTACTCTACTAGGATCAACAGCTACATTTGGTAAAAAAACAAATCCTGATTTCATTAATAAAAAATTAAGATCAGCTATGGTGTTTCTACTAACCATGTACAAAACATTGCCACCATTATTTATATAATTTTCTATTGATTGGTATGTTTGTGGAGATAACGCTGTTCTTGGGTCTGCAATAATTAAAATATCTAATTTTTTAGGAACATCAGGATAATGATCTAAATTAATTGCAGAGACATTGTATCTTCTATCAAGAAGTGTTTTTTTAATTCCATCATATCCGCCGACACCTAGAGAATTAAAATCTAATTCACCATGTCCTGTTAAATAAGAAATATCAATTTCTTTATTATTATTAAGTTTATCAATAATAGCTGAAAATATTGTTTCACCTTTGTAATTAATCTCATCTTGATTTAAATTTTCAATTAATATATTTGGGGTTACATATTCTCGTCTTTCATTCATTTCAAAAACAATAGTCCCATTTTGTCTAATACCATATTCTTCTGCTTTTGATTTATTTCTAATGGGATCAGTTGTCAATAATTCAATCATTTTAGGATTTGAGGATTCATAACGCTTTCCTAATTTTTTTGCATAATCAACCAATCCTTTTATAGAGTTTTCATCATTATCATAAGAAAAAACAGTGATTGTTAAAGGGGTTTTTATTTGAGAGATAATAGTTTTTGATTCTTGAGATAAATTAAATAATTTTCTTGCCGTCCAATCAACATTTAAATCAAAACTTTTAACCAAAGAAAATAGTATTATACTAAAAAATAAAACAGTGAAACTTTCTACCAATTTAATTCTAGAATATTTTCCTCTTTTCAATTGTTGAGAAATATTATTTCTAAAATAAATAATATTAAATATTATTGAAATTAACATCAATAATAATGATACTCTAAGAAAAATGCTTCTTTCTCCAAAAAATATATAAGAAACTATTGATAAAATAATAGATACAACAAAGCAAATAATTAATATAATATATTTATTTTTCATTAGTTCTCCTTAATATGCAATCTGCGTTAATATTTTTGATTCTGTTAATTTTAACATAAATATAGGAAAACACAAAAAATAAAGTACATCAGCTAAAGAAAAAACTCCTGAACTGATATTTTTAAAATGATAGCTATATGATATTTCTTTTATAAATGAAGTGAATGGTAAATTCGGATCTAACATATTACCCAAAGAGCCAAATAAATAAATAAACATCCATAAACCAAAGCCTATTACTATTGCAACAAGTGTATTATCTGTACAGGAAGATGAAAAAATTGATATCGAGCTAAATACAACCACAGCAAGCAATAAGCTAAAATAACCAGATAAAACTGTCATCCAAGAAATTTTAAAAAAGATACTTGATAAAAATGCATAAAAAATTAAACTAGTTGCACATATAGTAAAAAAAACAACTAATGCGAAAAACTTAGCTAATAAAATATCTTTTAATTTTAACGGAGATGTAAAAAATAAAGAAAACATTCCTAACTCTTTATCTTTTGCTAAGGATCTTGAGCCTACTATCAAAATTGCCCAAGCAAATGGCATTTCTAACAAACTAAAGAAATATTGAAAATTCCCAAAATTTACAGAACCTAATAAATATCCCATTCCAGCAATTATATTTATAATAATTAGTGAGGATAATCCTAACCATGAATATGAATATAATCTCAATTCATTTTTAAAAATAGGTAATAAATTTTTCATTGGCTATACCTTTTATTTATTTTTTTATTGTAAGATCTAAAAATACTTTTTCCAAACTATTTGTTGTTGGTATAATAGATTTTACTCCAGATCCAAATTTGATAGTTTCTTCTACAATATTTTCAGAAACATCCTTATTTGTAATAATAGTAATAATATTATTATTTTCAACAATATTAATAACAGAAGGAATATTGTTAAGATGTATTAATAACTCTTGAGAAGGTCTTACTACTATTAGCTCATAAATAAATTCTTGTGTGTTTTTATTAGCAAGAAGAAAATCTTTTGAACCTTCAAATAATTTTTTACCTTCACTGATAATAATAACTTCATCACATAATTCAGCAGCTTCTGACATTATATGCGTAGAGATCACCACTGTCATTCCAGTTTCTTTTGCCAAATGTCTTATTACTTGTCTAAACTCAATCAATTGTGATGGCTCTAATCCCACAGTAGGTTCATCAAGAACTAATAATTTTGGATAATGTAAAATACTTTGGGCAATTCCTACTCTTTGTCTTAATCCTTTAGATAAATTTTTAATGAGAGCGTCTTCTCTTTCTAACATATTAAGAAGTAATAAAACTTCTTTAGATCTAGATACAGAATCTTGATGATTCATACCTCTCATCTCAGCAATAAATATAAGATATTCAATAACTGTCAATTCTAGATACAAAGGTGGCATCTCAGCCAAATAGCCTATATAAGATTTTGCTTCTTGTGGATTTTCAAAAATATTAATACCATTAATAAAAACATCTCCTTCTAAAGGAGGTCTAAATCCAGTCATGATATTTAATGTTGTACTTTTACCAGCACCATTTGGTCCTAATAAAGCTAATAAACTTCCTTTTTTAATTTCAAAACTTAAATCAAAGAGGGCTTTAAAGTTACCGTACGATTGAGAGACATTAACAAATTTTACCATTATATTTTCCTATTTATGAAATATTATGCATAAATAGATTGTCGGTATTTTTAAAATTTTCTCAATCTAATTTTAGACAAAAATAAAATACCCTTACTAAATTAGTAAGGGTATTTTATTTTTATATTTATTTATTAAATTCTATTATTAAAATAGTAAGATCATCTATAGAAGAAAATTGATCTTTTTTATAACTAATATATTTATCCATTATTAACATTTTTAATTCTACAATATTTTTATCTATATTATCTTTAAGATAATATAGTGCCGAGTCAGATGGTTTTTGATTATCTACTTCAAAGAGATCCAAAAATCCATCTGTATATAGGATTATTTTATCACCATCTTGATAATTAATCTCATATGTTTCACATTGAATTAAATTAATCACACCCAAAGGAACAGCTCTTTTAAAATTTAATAATTCAATTTTATCATCTTGGATATAATAAGGTAATGTGTGTCCTGCAGAACAAATTTTAACTATTCTTTTTTCAAAATCAGTCAAAGCAATTACACAAGTAATAAATTTATTTTCTGTGACATTTAAATCTAATAATTTTTTATTTAATAATTGTAAAAAATCTAAAGGTTCTTTTTTATATCCATCTTTTAAATTATCGATATATGTTCCATAAACATCTTTTACCATAACATTCATCATAGAAGATGAAATACCATGTCCACTAACATCACTAATAAAAGCAATATTATATTTTTTATTTTCTAAAATGATATTTTCTGAATAATAAAAATCTCCACCCAAATCATCAGATAATTTATATATCGCTTCTGTATACATTCCTTCTTCATTAGGAAGATCTTTTGGAATAAGATTTTCTTGCATGATTCTTGCTGAGTTTAATGTTTCTAAAAGATTTTTATTAATGTTTTCTAAAGCTTCTTTTTTTTCTTCTAATTCTAACATCGTCAACATTCTTGCACTTTCATCAATAAAGAATATAATAACACCACCGTACTCATTATTAGAATTTTTATGTACTCTAAAAAATCTAATATTATAATATTTATTTTCAAAACAATAATCAATATCTACGAATTTTAATTTGGATTCTTTTAGTTTATTTATGGTTTGTTCAAAAACTTCTCCAAATTTTCTAGGAAATATTTTTTTACCAGGAATTCCAAAAAGATTCATAGAATTATCTAAAATATTTTTTACTCTTTGATTATAAAATATAATTTTATCATCTGAATCTAGAATTAAAATACCATCTTGACTATTTTCTAAAATAGTATAGTTAATAAAACTATGTTGTTGGATATTATCTTTGAAAATTTCCTCTTTTGTTATATCTTTAACAAAAACACTATAACCAGCTAAAACACCAGTTACAGTGAGCATTTTTTTTACTTTTAATTCTACTTTAATAGGTATATTCATTTTATCTTTTAAAGTAGCAAAATATTTTATATCATTTTTAACATTTAATATTTCTAAAGATTTATCAAAAGTTTCTTCTTCTCCATAATTAAAAAGTAAAATAAAATTTTTATTTATAATATCAACACTTCTATATCCAAATAATTTTTCAGCACCTTTATTCCAAGCAACTATTTTTGCTTTTTCATTAAGAGAAATTGCTACATAATCTTCTATCTCTTCTAATAATAACTCGGCAGAACTTTCAAATGCTCTTACAAAATTTCTAAAAACACCAGCATAAAAATAAGATAATTTTTTTCTAACTAAAACATATCTTATATAAGCAAATAAACAAGATATTCTATTTTTAAAATAAACACTTATTAATACTTCTTCTCTCTGATCAGAAAAAAAAATAGGAATCATAAAAGAATATTTTAAATTAAAATATTTTAAAATATTTATATTTTTATAATCTTTTTGAATTAAAACATCTTCTGTTTTATAAATATAAGGCGTTAAAAATATTTTTTTCTTTTGAAGATAATACTCTTCTTTTTCTACAGAATCGATTAAAAATCCTACAGAATTATCTCCTGAAGAAATAATCATTCGACCTGTATTTGAACTTTTCATTTTTGTAATACTAATAAAAGGAGCTATGAAATATTTCCTTGTTTCTTCAGCTAAATCTTCTAAAAAAGAATTTTTCCAATCTGTTTTTAAAGAAATCAAGGAAATATAATTATTAAATATGCGTCTACTTATTTTTGAAAAAGTTGCTAAACAATAAATATATAAGCAAAAAAATAAGATAAAAGGGATTAATAAAAAAAGGCTATACACTATTCATTCCTACTTTTTAATTAATTTAAATAACTATTTTAATTATGATTAAAAATAACAAAATAGTCAAGTTAATATAAATAATATTTTATTGCACATAGAATATCTATACTATAATTAATACTAATCTTTAAATTTAAAATATAATAGGTAGTAGTAGTAGTAGTTATCTATATTTTTTAACATGATTTTTATCTATCCTGTTTGTTTATATATATTTAGATATATATTTATTGTAGGTATATCTTGTGTTTTGTTTGGAGTTGTTCTGCAAAAATATTATATTTTGTGCGGAATTTTTAAACCTATATCTATAATTGTGTGATTGTACGAAAAATAGTGAAAGATCTGTTTAAGAAAGGTTAAAAATAGCATTATTATTTTTTTTCTAAAAAAGATCAAGTTATAAAAGAGTGATTTCCGATTACATTAAGGAAAGGTGTCAAAATACCATCTTTTTATTTATTTTGAAATAAGGAATTCTTATGAAAAAATATGCGATTTTATTTAATATGATTTTTTGTTTATCATTTAACGATATGCAAGCACAGGAATTAAAAAATATTGTAACATCTATTGAGATAGGTAATGTTGTTTCTAATACAGTAGTACTAAAATGGAAAGCAAATGTAGATAAAAATGAGTTTGTGATTTATTACCATACATCAAGGATTTCAGATATTTTTGTATTGAGAGAAGCTGAACTTGCTATAAAAAGTAATTTTGAAGGTGTTAAAGTTGATTCATCCTATGAATATGAATATGCAATAAAATTTGATAAATCAGGATCGTATTATTTTGCTATAGTTGCTAATAACAGTAACTATTTCGATACTATAGCCCAAAGCTCTGTTAACAAATTAATAGAAGGCTATGAAAATTTTCTACTTCCAGAGATTAATACCACAATTCAACCTATATCTATTATAGTTTCAAAAAAAAGATCTTTTCAAAAATCAATACAAGAATTAGATCACAAACCAGCTCATATAATAACATCTTTGAATCTAGAATCTTATGAAGATATTTTTCATTTGAAATGGAGTGTATACCCAAAAGATTTGCCTCTATATATATTTAATATATATAGAAGTCGTTATCCTATATCTAAATATCCTAGTGCTGAAGGATTGCCTGTATATGTTACAGTAACAAATCAATTTATTTTTGAAGATAGAAATGTTTCTTTTGAAACACCATATTATTATGCTGTAAGTATCCAAGATTCAAAACAATGGACTGCAGGTATTAACATTTTTAACACACCTGCTGTTTTATTAAAAAAATCACCTCTTTTAAATATGCCATCAAAAACAGAGTATATAAAAAGAAAAAGTACATTACCTTTTTATACACAAGAAATATTTTCAGAGAAAGATATTGAAATGGCTGTTCAAAAAACATTATCTAATTTACAAATATTATCTGATACTAATGACAATCAATCTTTATTAGATAAATTAACAAATCAAAACACTTTTACGAATACAAGAGCAGAAGATCAAGTTTCTTTGGGAATCTTACCAGAAATTTCAAATTTGACATCTTCAGAATCTTTTCTATTCAATAATAATAGTTTGTTAACAAGAGCAGATAGTGAAGTAAAGACATCAAATCCTTTTGAAATTAAAAGTAATAAATTTATTCCAGAACATAAAAAAAAAACACTATATTTTACTGATGAAATATCAAAAAATGAACAAAAATATCTAGAACAAATAGAAAATCAGCGTCAATTTTTATTAGCTCAAGAACAAAAAGATTACAGTGGTATTATAAAAAGTATTATAATGATATCTAATGAAATTGACTCTTACAATACTATCACAAAATCATTGTTATATTCAGATAATGCTTATATCAAAGACTTTGAAAACAATTTAAATAGCTATTATGATAAGAGAGATAATATCAGGGTAAAACAATATCAAGCTAGTTCCCAGATAAAAAGATTTATTGAACGAAGAAAACAGAGAGAAAATGATTTTTTAATTAATATCCAAAATATCTCTATAGAGGCAACGAAAAAAAAAATTAGTCTATATCAAGATTGTAAAAACAATAAAAAGATAAATAATATGGTTAATAATATTTCAATAAAAATGACAAAAAACAAAACAAAACAAAATAAAACAAATTTACAAGTGTTGGATCAAAATATAAATCAACAGATAGATCAATTAACAATAGCTATTAAAGAAGAAGAAAACAAACTTTCAATCATTACTAATAATTTTAAAAACACACAAATATCTTCAAAACAAAAAAAACATTCTGATCATTTTGCTCAGATGATAGAAGCTCAAGCTGTTCTTGCTGATGTTCGATCGTATTATAGGGATGTAACTGTAGAAAAAGTTCCTACAATTGAAGAAATACCCAAAGAAACATGGCTTTACGAAAATAAAGAAATTTGGATATCTAAACAAAAATTATGGCAAAGAATAACTAGAAATATTTTAGGTTCAAATTATGAAATAATTGCCTCTAAATGGATGCGACCATCTTCTACATTGGCAATTTCTGAAGGAAGAAAAGCATATGATATGAATCTATATCAAGAAGCTATATATTTATTATCTTTTGCTACTACACATAAAGCCTCATTGATGATGTTAGGTCAATCTTATTATCAATTAGGTGCTTATAGAGATGCATTTTCTGTATTTATTACAGCAGTAAATATGGGATTGCCTAATTCAAGATATTGGTTAGATAAGACTTCTGAAAAAATTCTAGATAGAAAAATAATAGAAAATAATCAATAAGGATAAAGTATGAGAAGAGGGCAATATTACGATAGTACTAATTTAGTATTTTATAGATTATTAAATAATTTTTGTTTATCTGTATTATTTATTTCTGTATTATTATTTTTATATTTATTTTATTATCAATCACTTATGAAAACTTATAATGATTTCAAAAAATCACAAATGACACCATCACCAACTTATGAAACACCAAAAATACAGATCCCTAAAATTTTTCAAGAAAATAATAATCAAAATGAAGAGATATCACAAATTCCACTACCTATTCCATATCAAAATATAGAAAATATAAACTCAAATTCTATAGAATCAGATGTTTCAACTAAAGAAGCTAAGCGTATTTTTATTGCTTATGAGTTGGGTGATAATATACTTGTATCTCGTCTGATTGTTAATTTTATTTCTGAATATCCAATGAGTATTTATAGACACAAAGTTCGTTTGATTGGAGCAAAATTAATGAACGATAAAGGTGATTTTGAAGGTGCTTTATCTTATATTAAAAAAATATTAGGAGAAACTCAATTAAGTAATGAAGATTATTCTGAATCTGTATTATTACTTGGATCTATTGCCCGTGAAAGAAAACAATATGATTCATATATTCAATCTTTTCTAGAACAAGCTTATTTTAGAGCAGAAGAACCTACAAAATCAAAAATATCATTTTATTTAGGATATTTACTTTTATACAAAAATGAATATGTATCTTCATTAAAATATTTTAATAATGTTATAGGTGAAGATGGATTATTGGGAAAATCAGATTTATATGCAGCTCAATCTATGAGACCTGAGAGAATTAATGAATTAGAAAATTTTATAAAAGCATATCCTTCTTCTAGAAATTTTGAATATGTTAAAGATTCCTTTATTAAAGATATTTTATTACATGGTAATGATTTGGTTAATCGTGGTTATTTGGATAGTGCAGAAAATTCTTATACTAAAATTCTTATTTATTTTGATAATACTGTACATGGAGATGAAGCTTTATTGAAGATTGCAGATTTATATTACAAAAGAAAAGATCTCAGACAATCAATGATAATTTTAAGAAAAGTAATTGCTAATGAAAATATTGTTAAAGATCCTGATGCTCTTTTTGCTTTAGGAAAAATTGCTTTTGAATCTGATAAATCAGAAGAATCTTTAGGGTATTTTAGAAAATTAATAGAAGATTACCCAAAAAGTCAGCATATATCTAAAGCCCAAGAGTGGCAAAATTTAATTGTTGAAAGCTTAAGATATTAAAAATCAAATATTAATATTTGAGTAAATAAAAGGATTGATTATGCAAAAATCACTGGTAATATTTGATTTGTACAATACATTAATAGTAGATGATAGTGTGGAAGATAGGCATCAATACAGAATTAATTCTATATGGACGATTGTAGAAAAATCAGGATTTCCCATTCGTTTTTCTAATGTTATCAAAGCTTATAAAGAAACACAAGAAATTATGTATGAATATCAAAAAGATTATTTTAGTCTTAGTATTTTTGAATTAGTGAGTATTTTTGCAGAAAAAATACAAATAAAAGATGTAATTCTTCTTAAAAAATTTTATGATATTTGGGCTTATGCTTCTTTGCAGTTACCTCCTAAATTAATTGACAATGTTAAAGAAGGATTACAAAAATTAAAAGATCATGATAAAAAAATAGCTCTTATTTCTAATACTGCAATGACACCAGGTATTGCTTTAAGATTTTTCTTAAAAGAACAAGGAATATATGATTTTTTTGATGATTTAGTTTTTTCTGATGAATTTGGATTTATGAAACCTAAAAAAATGATTTTTCATAGAATATTAGAAAATTTAGCGATAGAATCTAAACACTCTTATTTTGTAGGAGATCATGAATTGTATGACAAATTTGGAGCTACCTCTGTAGGTATTGAATATATTTATATGTGTCCCAAAACTGATTTTAGAAAAGTAGTAAATGAATTATTGAATTTATAAAAAAACACTCTTGTAGTAAGAGTGTTTTTTGTTTATTAATTAGTGTTGTTTGATCATTACTATTGGTTCTAAAGTTATAATCCCATAAATATTTTCTGGATAATCATTAGCCTCATTGAATAAACTAGTTTTGAATAAATTTATTACGGATAAAGAATCTTTTTGTTCTTTTAATAAAAAGTAGTGATAATTATTTACTGAGTTATCTAGTTCTTCAGGAAAATTATACTTGTAAAGCGAAGCTCTATACAAAGAATAATTATTAG
The DNA here is from genome assembly GCA_030154445.1 of Spirochaetota bacterium. Lineage (NCBI taxonomy): Bacteria > Pseudomonadati > Spirochaetota > Spirochaetota bacterium. The sequence continues at coordinate 43,209 of JAGUQW010000011.1, forward strand.
TATCTATAGTAACTTCTACATCATCATACATATTTTTAAAAATAAGATTAGTTAGAGATAGTTTTTCTAATTGATTGTAGAAAAAATATCCTAAAGTTTTATCTTGTTGTTTTTTCCAAAATGAATAGTTATAACTTTTTTTTGAGATATTACTAGAGATCGATTCTATATCTTTATTGTTAAAAAAATAATAAATAGATTTATAAAAATTATTTTTAGTAGAAACTGTTATTAATTCTGTATTATTACTATTAAAATAGTATGTAGATTGATAGTATTCAAATTGCTTTAAATCGTTTTTGTAGAAAGTATAAGAAAATTTTTTGTAAGTTTTAGGATCTAAGTGATAGTGTAAAAAATAATTTTTAGTGTTTTCTTGAAAATCATGTTGAGTTCTTATTTTTTCTACAAAAGAACAAGATACTAAAAAAAGTAAATTAACAATAATTAATATATGTTTCAAAAAATTACTCCTAGATATAATTATTAATAATCTGCAATAATTAGGGTAAATATTTCATCTGCAATTTCTTGTCTAAGAGATAAATTTTCGAATTTTTCTAAATCCATATTTAGGGCAAAAAAATATTGTTGATCATTTTTTTCTATCAGACCAACAAACCAACCGATTTTACTAGGCCAACCAGTTTTACCATATAATTTCCAACCATTTTTATTTTCTAAAAACATGATATCTTTCAATTGCTTTTGAATAGAGGAAGAAATAGGAGAGTTATTACTAAATAGTATTTGAAGGAATTTCACTTGTTCTATAGCACTAATTTTTAGAGGACCATCTAACCAAAATTTATCAACAAATTTCCCTGTTTTTTGGTTTCCATAATTAAATTTATTTAAATATGTTTGCATTGTTTTTAATCCTACAGTTTTAGCAATTTGTTGAAAAGCAGGAACATTGGAATGTTTCATAGCATCACGAAGAGACATACTGTTGGTCCAAACAGATAAAAATACTTTTTCACCTTTATAGTGATAAAAAACACTATCGACATTAGTGATAACTTTTTCAGATAGCGCTATAGCACTATTAGGAATTTTAAAAATAGATCCAGGAATAAATTGTTTTTGAGCACGCTTTTGATTGTAGCCTATAATTGTATTGTTGGAAGAGTTATAAAATACAAATGTTCCATTAATATTATGTTCATCAAAAATTTGTTGAATTTGTGTATTTTCTTGCAAATTTGGTAAAGAAAATAAAGATATAGGTGTTAATAATAAAAGATATATGTTAATAATAAAAGATATAGTAGTACTCACTAGTTTTTTGTCTATTTATTTATACATTATTTATTATTAAATGTCAAAATATATTAAACTCACTCAAATATTTCTTATATGCTTAAATGTGTTGACATAAGATAAAATATCATTCATAATGTTATACGATTATAAATGATCTTTGTTAGGAGAATGAATTATTAATGTCTTACAAATCAAAAATAAGAAATTTCTGTATTATTGCACATATTGATCATGGTAAATCAACTCTTGCTGATAGAATATTAGAATTAACGGGTTTAATGGATCCTAGTAAATCTGGATCACAAGTTTTGGACTCAATGGAAGTAGAGAAGGAACATGGAATTACTGTTAAAGCACAAACAGTATCTGCTCCCTACAAAGGTAAAGACGGGCAAGATTATTTATTAAATCTTATTGATACTCCTGGGCATGTAGATTTTTCTTATGAAGTCTCTCGTAGTTTAGTTGCTTGTGAAGGTGCTTTATTGCTTATTGATGCAACGCAAGGAATACAAGCTCAAACATTATCTACATTTTATCAAGCGGTAGAAAATAATTTAGAAATTATTCCTGTACTTAATAAAATAGATCTTCCCAATGCTAGAGTAGATGAAATATTGGAACAAATAGAAAACGATTTGGGATTAGATCCACTCGATGCCGTTGCTGTGTCTGCAAAGACAGGTGAAGGGGTAAAAGAGTTATTTGAAATAATTATTGAAAGATTACACGCTCCTAAAGGAGATGCTTCTAATCAGTTAAAAGCTCTTGTTTATGATGCTTATTATGATATGTATAGAGGTGTGGTGGTCAAAGTAAGAATTGTAGAAGGCACTTTGAAAAAAGGTCAAGAAATTCTTTTTATGAATAGTAATTCTAAATATACAGCTGATGAAGTAGGATTAATGCAAATAATCTTCAATTCAAAACCTGAACTCAGAGCAGGTGATGTAGGATATATTTCTGCACAAATTAAAAGCCTTGCTGATATTAAAATCGGTGATACAATTACTTTGGCTGACAATCCTTGTGCGGTAGCATTAGATGGTTATAAAGAACCTCAGGCATTTGTGTTTGCTGGTTTATTCCCTGGTGATGGCGAAGATTTTGCTGAGTTAGATCAGGCATTACAAAAATTAAAATTAACAGATGCTGCTCTTCGTTTTGATAAATGGAATTCTGGTGCTTTAGGAATGGGATTCAAATGTGGATTTCTAGGTCTGTTGCATTTAGAAATTATTAGAGAACGGTTAGAAAAAGAGCATGGTTTGTATATTATTTCTACAGTCCCTTCTGTGGAATACAAAGTTACATTAAATAAAGGGGAAGCTTTCTTAATAGAAAATGCTACCGAATTTCCTGATCCATCACAAATTAAAATGGTTGAAGAACCTTTTGTAAAAGCAGTTATTATTACCCCTAATGAATATATGGGAACAATTTTGACTTTGATTCAGAATAGAAGAGGGATTCAAAAGAATCTTATTTATATTGATACAAAAAGAGTACAAATTGATTGCGAATTACCATTAGCAGAAATTATTTATGATTTTTTTGACAAACTAAAAAGCTATTCTCGTGGTTACGCTTCTTTTGATTATGAATTTTTAGAATTTCGTCATAGTAAAGTTGTAAAAATGGATATTCTTGTTGGAGGGCAACCTGTTGATGCATTAGCTCAAATGGTGTATGCTGAAGATGTTCGTGCAAGGGGAATGGGTATTGTTAAAAAATTAAGAGAATTGATTCCTCGCCATATGTTTCAAATTGCTCTCCAAGCAGCTGTCGGTGCTAATGTGGTTGCTCGTGAAACAATATCAGCAATGCGTAAAGATGTTACAGCAAAATGTTACGGGGGAGATATTTCTCGTAAACGCAAACTATTAGATAAACAAAAAGAAGGTAAGAAAAAAATGAAAAGCATAGGTAGTATTAATATACCTCAAGAAGCTTTCATTGAGGTCTTAAAAAGAGATGAGTAGAGTGAGGTATATTATGGAATTACAGAGCGGAGTTGTTATTATTTGTATTTTTTTGGTAATATTTATTATTCTTGGTATCGGATATAAAACATTAAGTAAAACACCTCAGAATAAAAAAACAAAATCAAATTATAAAAAAATAAATAAGAAAGTGAATGTTTCTAATAAACAATTAATAGGTTTAATAGAAAAAGCACAATCTTCACGTGAAGATTTACGATTATTATTAAAAAGTTTATTACAAACAGAAAAAAATGAATATAAAGAATTTTATCATAAGCTAAGAGTTTTTGATAAAAAAGAATTATCAAAAATAGAATTATCTGATTTTGGTAATCTTCTAAACGAACTTAAAAAATCCTATTAAAATATTAATCAAAAAACACCCTCTATAAAGGGTGTTTTTTGATTAATATTTTTATTTAATTATTTTAATAAGAATCCAATACCAACATTAGCGGTGACAATTAAAGATGTATCTATATATAATCCAGCTTTGAAAATAAATTGATCGATTTCTAAAATAAAATTAGGACTAAAACCTATATATGTATAAGGAATTAATAAAGATTCTGTTGAATATCCAGCACTAAATTCTATTAAATAACCTAAATTTAATCGAGGATTGTAGGAAGTTGCTTTCATTTTCCCAAAACCTACATGCATTCCTAGTTGTATTCCAAAATCAAAAGGAGTTATTCCCCAATCTAGTCCAAAACTAATAATTTGTTGAAGATCATTTGCCAAATAAAAGGAAAGAGGAAAACCACTACCATTAACCCCAAATCCTCCACCTAATGAAAGGATATTCATTCCAAAACGGTGATAACTAGTATCAATTTGCTTATTTTCCTCTTGTGAGAAAACTGTATTGTGTGTTGCTATCAGTAAAAATAATAATAATATTTTTTTCATTTTTATTCTCCCTTTATGAATTATAACATCAGTATAATATATTTTAAATGTTTACGCAATAAAAATAGATAGAATTAGTTATACATAAAAAAGACCCTTTTATAAAGGGTCTTTTTTATGTATATTTTAGTCAATAAAATCTAAAAATTCTTTAATACGATTAGGATTTTTTAATTTTCTAAGAGCTTTACTTTCTATTTGCCTGATTCTCTCTCTTGTTACTTGAAATAAATATCCAACTTCTTCTAAAGTATGAATATATCCATCTTCAAGACCAAATCTCATTTTAAGAACACGCTGCTCTCTTAGTGGTAAACAATCAATAATTTCTTTAAGTTTTTCTCTTAATAAATTAGACATGGTAGCATTTACAGGAGATATAATTTTGGTATCTTCAATGAAATCTCCTAAAGAAGAATCTTCATCGCGTCCAATAGGTGTTTCTAAAGAAACAGGATCATTTGAAACACTTTTTATTTGTCTTACACGACTGGCTGTCCAACCTAATTCTGTCCCAATTTCTTCCGCAGAAGGTGTTCTTCCTAATTCTTGAGTCATGACGCTTTCAAGTTTTTTTACTTTATTAATTTGTTCAATCATATGTATAGGAATACGAATGGTACGAGATTGTTCAGAAATAGCTCTAGTGATTGATTGACGAATCCACCAAGTTGCGTAAGTAGAAAATTTGTAACCTTTTTTATATTCAAATTTGTCTACAGCACGAATCAATCCCATATTTCCTTCTTGAATAAGATCAAATAAATGGACACCACGATTCATATATCTTTTTCCAATACTTACTACCAGCCTTAAATTTGCTTGAACAAGATCTTTCTTTTGTTTGTCTACAACATAACGAGTTCGTTTGATCTCATCAGACCATTCTAATATCTCTTCTGTACTAGCTTTAAAAATATTTTCAATATGGGTCAGTTTTTCTAATTTTTTCTTAATAATATCTACAATAGTTGATAATTGCTCATCATCAGGATTTTTTTCACCTGCAACTAAAATATCTTCAATGGAACAAGAGTTGACATCAGAAGCTTTTTTGAGATATGTTTGAATATTTTTAATATCATTTGCAAGATATAATAAATTTTCAGCAGCATTATCTTTTAATTTGTTATTGAGATCTATATCTGCAATATGTTCTATAAATTTTTGTCTTTTTGCTCGTACTACTTTTCTTAATTCTATAATATTTGCAGGGGTAAAATCATTTCCAAGTTTTTCTTCAAGAATTTCACACGATTCAAAAAAATCATTAAGATAATCACTAATTTTTTGAATTAATTTAGTTCTTTCTTTTCTTTCTTTAGGGTTAATGTTATAAATCTTTGGTAAATTAAAGAAATGATACAATTTGCCTTCTTCTTTGAGAACATCTTGAATAACATGATGTATTTCGGATATTAAAAAACCACTTTGAAACACAATTTCATCAATAGCTTCTTGACCTTCTTCAATTCTTGCTGCAATTTGAACTTCTTCGGCATAAGAAAGTAATTTTACACGACCAATTTTTTTAAGATAAATTCGAAGAGGATTGTCATTTTGTTCATCATCACTTTCAATTAAAATATGTTCTGTTGGTACTTCTTCAATTTCTTTTTCCATAGTGTCTGAAATTTCTGTAATATTGATATTATTATCTTCTAATATTTTAATAATATAATCAATACGATCAGGGTGTGTAATAATATATTCAGGAACTTTTTCTAAAATTTCTTCATAAGAAATAATTCCTTTAATTTTTGCTTGTTTAATGAGATTGTTAATCTCAGGAAGTTCCAATAATTCTTCTAGCATACAAGCTCCTTTATGATACTTTACTATATTTCGGATATATAGTATAGATATCTTGAATTTTTTATATTATAAATGATAAAATTCTCTTTTTAGTGCAAATATTTTAGATTGTATTTCTAAAATCTGAATACTCAATTGAGGGTCTGAGTTTATTAATTTTTTACTTATTAGATCTCTTTTTTTCTTTAAAGATTTAATTTTTATAGAAACAGCATAGTTTTTTATAATTCTAATATCAGGAGCATCTAGCCATTTACTTGTAAGAGAAATTAAAGAAGTATTTCCAGCTGTTACAATCCAATCTTGAGCAGTAAATTCGGGGTGAAGGAGCATTTTTTTAAAAAGTTCTTGAGATTCTTCGTTGTAAAAATCAGTTGGTTCTAGAATAGACGCGACATGATCTGTAAATTCAGGAAACATAATCAAAATAGAAAGTAACTCAAACTCTTCGTGAAATTCTTTGTCAGCTTTAGATTCTGACTTTGAATATGAATTTTCCCAACTATTATTATTAAATTTTAAAAATTGTTCTTTGAATCTAGAGAAATCAAGTTCTATAGATCCATAAGATACCATTAATATTTCAGAAACTTTTTTTAAAAATTGTTCGGTTTTTATATGTAATGAAGGAGAATTACTATCTCCTTCCAAATAAATAGCATATTCAAAAACATCTTGTAAAAATTTATTAGAGTCAGGAAGTTTTGTTTTAGCTGATTCTAAAATAAAATTTTCTGCATCTATACTATTATTAAGAATTTTTGCCATAGCATTAGGACCTTGATATAGGAGAAAAGTATCAGGATCTTCATTTTCAGGAAGCACAGCAACTTTTGTTGGTACTCCTAATTTTGCAGCAATTCCAGCAGATCTATAAGTAGATTTCTGACCAGCATTATCCCCATCAAAACATAAAATTATTGTATCAACTTTATGTTTGAGAAAACTTATTCTATCTTCGGATAATCCTGTGCCTAGAGGTGCTACAGCAGTGGAAAATCCTGCTTGAAACATACGAATGACATCCATATATCCTTCAACAATGATTACATTACCTATTTCGAGAGCGGTATCTTTGGAGAAATTCCAACCGTATAATAAAGAACCTTTTTTGAATAAAGGCGTTTCAGGGCTGTTAATATATTTTGCATTAGAAGAATTGTCAATAATTCTCCCTCCGAAAGCAACGATCACTCCTTCACTATCAAAAATAGGAAAAGTAATTCTATTTCTAAATCTATCATAGAATTTATTATTTTCACTTTTTCCACATAATCCAGAAATAATAATTTCATCAGTTTTGAAACCAGAACTTTGTAGTTTTTTAAATAATTCATCCCATCCTATACCACCAAAACCAAGTCCAAAGAGCTCTATAGTTTTTTTATCTAGTTTACGCTTTTTAATAGTTCTTACAGCTAGTTCTGTTTGAGGATTATCAATCTTGAATAGTTGTTCTACATAAAATTCTTGAGCAATTTGATGCATGGTTTTTAATTTATTGCGTAAAGGTAAAATATCTTGTTGATTCTGTAAATAATATTCTATATCAATACCAGCTAGTTCTCCTAATATTTTCATAGAATCTACAAAATCTAATTTATTATATTCTTTTAAAAAAGTTAAAGCATTACCACCAGCTCCACAAGAAAAACAATGATACAAGCCTTTTTGATCACTGACAGAAAAGGATGGATTATTCCTATCATTATGAAATGGGCAAAGTCCTTTATAATTATGACCTGCTTTTTTTAAAGTAACATGTTGAGAAATTAATTCAACTATAGAGATTCTACGAAGAATATCTTCTATCACATCTTGTGGGATCATGTACTATTCCTTATTTTAAAAATCATAGAATATAAAATTTTACTATAAAAAAAGTAAAAAATCAAGATAATATACCGAAATCTCAATAAATACAAAGAAGCCTCTTAAATTGAATAAGAGGCTTCTTTGTATTTTAAGATTTAAATATAAATTATCTACCTATACTATATCCAAAATCTACATTAATAGAAGATGGTCGAGATATGATCTCAGGAGAAAATGGTCCATATTGTCCATAAATATCTTTTGCTCTAATAGAAATAAAATAAGGTTTTTCATTATCTAATCCTTCTAAAAGGTAACTAACACTTTGAGATATGGAAGTTTTATTGATATTAATAGCAATAGGTGAGTTAGGAGATACAGTAGCTGTTCCAAAATAGGTTTTAGGTTGATTTCCGTAATATATTTCATAAGAAGAAATCATACTATTAGGTAATGTTTGCCAAGAAATTTCTATAGCTGTATCTTTGGGTAGAATATGATTTATTAGTATAATTCCTGGATTAGAAGTCTCTTTAAATTTGGCAAAAATATTTTGAATATAAAATTTTTCTTCTGTGACTATTGGTGCTGTATAATATTCAACACGCCATTGCAGGTATTTTCCCATTGATTGAGAGGGCGGAAATATTTTTTTATTAGGATTGATATAAACCCAAGGTAAATTAGTAGAACTAGTATTAGGTAGAAAATATTTGTTGTTGATACGATAAGCTAGTTTATAATGAAAATTTGTACTAGATGCTTCAATATTCATTTCATGTAATGCTGATATATTTTTTGAAATATTGAATACATCTGTTTCAAAAAAATTCATTTTATTAGGTGTATAATTCATAAAATTAGTAATAGCATCTTTGTAAATAATAAATTCATCAAGAGAAAAAACACCATTTTTTCCTATCGTTAGAGGGACATGTTCTGAACTAGAAAGTATAGGAGCTGGAGTCAATCGTTGGCTAGTCTCAGATTGAGATTGTCTAACAAGAATCACATCTTGTTCAATATTATTTCTATAGATTTTTATAGTGTTCATTGCTGAATCAACAATAATAGCATGTTGTTCCCATTTAGAATTAATTAAAGGTTTCTTTTCTTTGAGAGTGAAGCTATAGTATTTACCATTAGTATCAATAAAAAAATTATTAAAATGATAATTAATAATTCCTCCCTCTATGGTGATGTTAAAGCCATATTCTTGTGATCCTATGAAAGGATCATTATAAAAACCTTTATATTCTACGATATTTTGATTTTCTTCTCCTATACGATAAGGATACAAAGAAAAAGTAATAGTAAAATTATGAAAACTAGAAACATTATTTTTTAATACGGAATTTTTGGTGGGAAATAAAATAATTGAATTGTTATCAGATATAAATTTTGCCGAACCTATACCTTGTTTTTTTTGTAAAGTATTTGTTTCATAATTTCTTTTAATAGTAATATAATTATTAGTAAAATCATTGCCATCAAAACCTAAATATAGATCATATAAAGAAGAAAGTTGTGATTCTGTTTGAGCAGTAATAATAGGAATATTCATAATATTAGTAATTATAAAGCCTTCATTATGGTATAAAGTCATATTAGTTTCGTTTAGATTGAATAATTTTGTTTCGTCATTATAAAAAATTGGATTATTAAGTAAAGCAGATGTTGGGATTTGAATAGCAACAATCATTAAAAAAATGAGAAATAAAAACATTGAGATATGTTTAATAAAATCATGTGATGAAATCATTTTAGAAATCCCCCTAAAATGATTATCGGAATTATTTAAAAAATAGTTATAAGAATTTATGTAATAGTGTTTAAAAATAAAAAAACCTCATTAATGAGGTTTTTTTATTTTTATTTTTATTTTTTCATTTCTTTGTCAAATAGCACTTCTTTGATAGAAGCTAAAGATCCCATCATTGCAGATGCTTCGTAAGGCATCATGATAGTTTTGTTTCCAGCAGAGCCAAGTTCTTTTAATGTTTCTACATATTTCAATGCAATTAGATAACTAGATGAATTCATCTGAGATCCAAGATTTTCTGAAAGAAGACGCAAACTTTCAGATTCAGCTTTAGCAATTCTTTCTCTTGCTTCAGCAAATCCTTGAGCCCTAAGAATTTCAGATTCTCTAAAACCTTCCGCATCACGAATACGAGCTTGTTTTTCGCCTTCAGCATATAAAATAGCAGCTTGTTTGTCACCTTCAGCTCTGAGAATAGTTTCTCTTTTTTCTCTTTCAGCACGCATTTGTTTTTCCATGGCTGCTTGTATATCTACAGGAGGTGAAATATCTTGTAATTCTACTCTGTTAATTTTAACACCCCATTTGTCTGTTGCTTCATCTAAAATTACTTGAAGTTTGCTATTGATAAGATCCCTTGAAGAAAGAGTTTGATCTAATTCTAGCTCTCCAATAAGGTTTCTTAATGTTGTTTGAGTAATTTTTTCTATAGCTTGAGAAAGATCAACAATTTCATAAACAGCTTTCGTAACATCTAAAATTTGGTAATAAAGTACAGCGTTAATTTTAATACCGACATTATCCTTGGTGATTACTGATTGTTCTGGAAAATCAAATACTGTTTCACGAAGATCGATAAAAGGAGTATTTTGTTCTACATACATGTATTTGTTATTACGACGAATAGGTATTCGCCAACGAATCATTCTAGGTGCATCTAAAAAAGGTATAATAAAATTCAGACCAGCGTCTAATTGAACATGGAATTTTCCCAAGCGTTCGATAAGAACGGTTTGCCCTTGTTGAACAATTTTGATAGATAAACTGAGCATTACTACTAATAAAATAAGCAGTATCAAAATAGAAATCATTTTTCACATCCTTTAATGTTGAAATTTTATATATAATATATTATAATAGAATTACGATATAATGTCAATTATATATATTTATCTTATTACATTTGGGAGAATAAAGGATGAATCCACATCTATATACAGAAAAAAGTTTTAGTATTTCTGTAAAAATTATACCAAAAAATTTAGAAGAGTTTATTATTTTGATGGAATATTTTATTATTAAAGTTAGAGAAGAGAAAGGAAATATTTTTTATTATGTCATGAAAGATTGTAATGAAGAGAATAGATTTATTTTTTGGGGTTTATGGCAAGATGATTTGTCTGTTCAAGCTCATATGAATTCTGAATATTTCATCAAATATGTTCCGCAATTAGGACGATTGTATGAAGATTTTAAGGTAACAGAATTAGAAAAGTTCTTATAAGAAACAATATTTTTCTAAAGATACTTGACTATGATAAAGAAATGTGCTATTATATTTAATCCTTACTGGGGATATAGCCAAGTGGTAAGGCCGGGGACTGCAAATCCTCTACCGTCAGTTCGATTCTGACTATCCCCTAGTTATACAAATATAAGAATAAAAATCAGCTTATCGCTCGGGTGGTGAAACTGGTAGACACAAGGGACTTAAAATCCCTCGCTCTTTCGAGTGTGCGGGTTCAAGTCCCGCCCCGAGCAAAAAAAAACTTCTGTAATTTTACAGGAGTTTTTTTTATGTTAAATAAATAGTAAATAGTAAATAAATATACTATTTAACAATCATTAGTTTAAAATCTTTTTTAGCACTATCAAATTGAATTTGCTGAGATATTTTTAATGTTTTTAAATCTTTTAAATGTTGATTGATAGAAAAATGCTCTAGCCATTTTTTTACAGAGATTGTTTGATGTAAATGTATTTTATTTGTACTTTGGTTTTCTATCTCAGTAGTTGTTTTAGCGATTTCTTGTTTTAATACTTTGATTCTATCAATATTTGTACATCTTGATAATTCTTCCATATATATAGTCAATCCAGTATTCATAGAATTCGGAGAACCTATACCAAGTTTTTTATTTACAGCTATTTGCTTGTACTCTCTTATTACTCCTGGTGTAGCAAGTAAAAGCAATAATACACAGCCTATAATAATACTTACAAATATTATTACAATAGAAAAGTTGATTTGATCTATCATAATTACCTCATGATTTTTTTAATTCAATTATATTAATTTTTTTAATAACTCTGGATTATGGTATACAATATCACATTTTTCGATAGCTTCAATAGTCAAATCATCCAACAAATTTTTGTATTGTTGAAATTTTAAATACTCTACTAATCCTGGTAAAGATTTTTCTAAAGTTAATACTTCACCTGTATACTTTCGTAGAAGCTTTATAAGTACAATAGTATCATCTTCAGCAGGAATAGTTCCAATTTTATTTTCTTCAAGATCAGCTAACATTTCTTGGAGAGATTCTGGTAATTTATGTTTTGGGATTTCTTCATTAACACTAATGGGTAAAGCATATTTTTCTGCTTCTTTAACAATAGATGCTGTATCATTTTGAGATACAATAGTTACTGCTAATTTCAAACGATCAGTATTAGGAACTTCTATTTCTATAAAAGTATAAGAATCAGGGATTTTCATAGATTCTTGATTCTGATAATAAAATTCTTCAGCACTATCATCGTTAGGATCATCAAAATGTTGCAGATGAGATTTAATTAATCGATCAACCATCATATCAAAATAAAAAGTCTCTCTGATATTACTATTAGTAATACCTAAATCATCAAGAGATAACTCCCATTCAATTTCATCTTCATAGGCTGATCGTAATTTATAAATAGTATCGGATATTTCCTCATCTTCTACAGTAATTCCTTCAAATTTTGCTAAAGAAACTAAAGAATGCATATCAATTAGTTTTTGTAAAGCTTCAGCATTGAGAAAAGAATTGTTATTATCGTTAGGATCTTGAGCAAAATTAGGTTTTTCTGGTTGTTCTGATAAGATTCTTTTTCTACAGTTTAATATTGCTTCTCCTAATATTTGCTGATTATTGACTGTAGCAAAGAGTGTTTCTTTCATTTGAATTCCTTAATGAGGCATGTTTTGGATTTTTTTTCATATTTATAGTATAATATCTTCTATTATACTATAAAAGTTACTATATTTCAAGTAATTTAGGAGGGTATTTTGTTCTCATTATCATCTATTATAAGAATTTATGTTGTTTTTTCTATTGTCGTGATGGTTACTTTTTTTGTGATGTTGACTAGTGTAGATGTTTTATTAGAACCTATTTGGACAATGGTATCAGTAGAAACAGAAAATATCTATAGACATTTGTATATAACAGTAATTATTTTATCGTTAATAGCTATTGTAACCGGAGTTCTTATTTCTATTTTTGTTTTTGATAGAGGCATTAATAAATACCAAGATTTTTTACGTCGTTTTGATAATATAGAACAGTATTCTACTATCCGCCCTTCTATTTTACGATTTCCTGAGCAAGATGAATTTGGTAATTTGGGAGAATTATTTAATAATTTTCTTGTAAAAATTGACCATTATGATCAGTTGAAAACAGTTATTGCAAAAATGGAACATGAAAAATTTAAAACGGTTGCACAATTATCACCTTACCCTACTTTATTAATTCAGACTGATACTAATGAGCCTTATATATCATGGTATAATCAAAGTTTTAGAGACTTATTCTTGAAAAAAAGTGTTTTTATTGATCATAATGGTCAAACAAAAACACAATATTTTTTATTAGAGGATACGCCTATTGTTTATTTTACATTAAAAGATGAAGAAAATAGTCCTTTTCTTTCTGAACAGCAAATAAAGCAATTACACAACAATAAAATCTTATGGGAAAAAAAAGATTCTTTAGAAAATGTTATTTTTAGTGATTTAACAAATAGTAAAAAATATAAATTTGAAAATATATATTGTATCCCTATAAATAATGAATTAGAAAAAGTGATGTCTCAGATGTTATATATATATATAAATCCTAGTATTGTAGAAAAAGAGAAAAAAACAGTATTTATTGATGGTTAATGCTCAATAATTTAGTATAGTTTTGGAGGGTTATGATGACGCTAAAAGTTCAAAAAAGATTGTTATTAATATTGTTAGGGATTACAGCTTTGGTAGCAACCATTGTATTCTCTGCAAATTTAATACTACAAATTATGTGGCTTTCTTCTCAGGATGTGGTACAATCCATTATCAAATTATTATTAGTAAGATGGATATCTATACCTATATTTGCTACACTTATGACATTAATTAGTTTTGTTCATTTAATTTCAGCTTCTAAAAAAGAACGAGCTAATAAAAAATTCTTAATATTCAAAACTTTTGCAATTTTTTTATTTTCTATTGTTTGTGAATCTTATTTACAAATATCACAAGCTTTATTGAATGTTATTTTGAGCGGATTAACAGGGGATATAGATCCCTTAACAAAATTAGATACATCTGTATTTCTTTTTGGAATGCCACTATTACAAAAAATGTCATTATTTATTATTTTATATAATCTTTTACTTTTGTCTTTTAGAACAGTTTTCTTTGATAAAAAAATTCCCCTTCATCTATTTGATAAATTACTACTGATCAAAACAATTTTTTTCTTAAGTGTTCTATTATCACTTCTAAAATTCACTAATATTCACGCTTCTATAGCAGATTATATAGGATATATGGATATTTTTGGATATTTTATCCCTTTTATAATATCATTACTATTAATTTTTTTCTTTTGTATAAAAATAATAATGTTTCATTTCAAAAAAGATAGATCTATGGTTATCACTTCTGGTATTTTAGTGTTTATTTTATTAATTTTGAATATTATTTGGCCTATTTATTTAGACAAATTTATCTATACCCCGAATCAAAGTTCTTTACAAGAAAAATTTGCAGGTATTCATGCTGAAAGCACAAGAAAATCTTTTATGTTAGATAAAATTATCCGTGGAGATAATTATGTTATATCAGAACAAGAAGTTTCAAATGTACTTGCTAAAAACTTTTGGCAAGATGCCACTCATTTTTTAAAAGTAGTACAAAGAAATCAAGAAGTTCTTCCTATTTTTACTATTCATTCTGTAACACCTCTTTTACTTTCTAACAAACAGGGCAATTTTTCCCCTTATTTAATTGCTAGTAGGGAAAGTACTGAAGATCCTAAGGAATTATGGGATATCAAGCATTTTAGAAATATTTTTGGTTATGGTGCTATTATAGGTGCTGTCAATAAATTTAATAAAGAAGGTGAATCTCAGTTGATTCTTAAAGATTTAGAATTAAACAATACAGATACAAATATAAATATTGAAATAACTAATCCACAAATTTTCTTTAGTGAAAAATACAATGATTATATTTTTATAAATACAAAAATGCTTTTACCAAATTTCAAAAATAATAGTATATCTCTTGAAATACAAAATTTTACAGGATTGAGAAGTATTCCTATAAATATTTTTACAAAAATTTTATTAACTATTATTTATAGAGATAGTAGATTCTTATTGACAGATTATTTTAATAAGGATACACAATTTATCTTCAGAAGAAAACCGACAGAAATAGTACAGAATATTTTACCTAATTTTCATTATTCTACTCCAAGACTAATCTTATACAATAAAGAATTGTGGTGGGAATTAGATGCCTATAGTGTATCAGATTTTATTTATACATCTAAAATGATAACTACGCCTTGGGGCAAATATAATTGGGTTCGATCTCCTATGAAAGCTTTTGTCTCAGCATATTCTGGAGAGGTTATTTTTGATATTCAGGATAATACCGACCCTTTTATTAAAATTACGAAAAAATTATACCCAAAATTATTTGAGAAAAAAATGGCATTAGGTTCTGAGAAGTATTTATATCCTATGGATTTATTTAATATTCAAAGCCAATTGTTAGAAATATATCATGATACTAATACTGCCAGTTTTTATTCAGGATTTAATAAAAGGGAAATCGCACACGAAGGGAATCAAGAGATTGGAAAATTTGTTAAAAATAGAATGATCTTGAATAAAAATATACTTGCAATGCAACAAACATATACTCCTAAAGGTAAGAATATTTTTTCAGCACAAATGATTGCTTATATTGATCATAACAAACAAAAAAAGATCTATCTGTATGAAGCTCCAGCGAGTTTAGGGATACCAGGATTAGCACAAGCTATATCTTTTTTGAATCAAGATCCAGATTTTTCTCGTATGTCTACTTTATGGGGACAAATTGGTTCAAAACTATCCAGTGCAGATACTATTTTTTACCCTATGAAAGATAGGGGAATATATGCAAGTACAATATTTTTAGAATCAGAAACTATTAGTACACCATTAGCAGCTCAATTTATCGTTATTGACGGTACAACAGTCAGTCTTGGTAGAACAGTAGATGAATTAATGTATAATGTATTAAAAATTCTAGAAAATCAAGATCAGATGACTTTTTCAGAAGAACAAAAATTAAGAGCTATTTTACAGGAAGTGTATCAATATTATCTTGATGCAGAGAAGGCTAGAATGGATAATAATACTCAAGAATATCAAAAAAATGTCGATAACATAGGAGTTATATTGCAAAATATCAAAGGTGTTTTGTAATAAATCTATGATATCAAGGATATTGTTATGGAAAAATCTGAAAGAGTTATGTTAATTCGTAGAGGTAATGAACTTTTTAATAATAAAGATTATAAAAATTCTTTAAAGATTTACTTAGCAATAGATTACCAAGATGGAATTGCTCGTATTGCTAGTGTAATGGAACATGAAAAAAAAGATAGGATTACAGCGTTAAAATTATATAAAAGAGCAAAGCATTATAGTAATGTAGAAAAATTAGCTTATCAGATGGCTCAAGCTATTCGTTTGATGATTAAAGAAGATAAAGAAAATGAAGCTTTAGTGAAAGGTGAAAATTATAATACTGGTTACAAAATATCAGGTCAAGCGCCCACTATGCTTCCTCATGAAGCGTTAATTAGAGCAAAAGCAGCGCTAGGTATTAAGCCAGAAAAAATACACTTTTCTGAAAGTGATAAAGATATTGTGCCCTGGCGTCCTATTATCTTATCCAAAAAAGAATTAGATGATTTTAAATCAAAATAGGAATACTATGAAAAATAATTATAAATGTTTATTATTAATAATATATATGTTTTGTTTGTCTCCATCTATGTTTTATAGTCAATTGAAACCAGGAACTTTTATAGAATATTCTAATGAAGAAACATCTCTGGATATGATAGAATTATATTCAGAGTACCATTCTATTATAAATTGGACACAAGGTACTATTGTAACAGAATATAGTATTCCTATTACTTATAATGATCTTAATATTGGGCGTAATATAGGAAATCTTTTAGAACGATTAAAGGAAAAAATTATACAATTCACTATAGGGGCTGTAATACAAATAAGAGTATCTTCTATTTTTTCTTTTAATGATTTCTTTCAAAATAATGAAACGATCAGATTTAAAGTGTTATCTATTTTATATAGTCTTCCTATTGAAAATAGTGTTGTCAAAAACTCGACAATGTTTGGAAAAGTTACGGTACCATTATTTGGCTCTAATAGTTTAACAGAATCTTTGTATCAAAATATTCTTTATAAAGAAGTTACTAACTATCTTACCAAAGAAACAACAAGTTCTCAATACTATGATACATTAATTATTGATATGATCATGTTTCCTCAATTCAAACCGTCGCTGATGCCTAAGATTTTGGATCATACAGGAGAGGTAGTCTATAGTATAGAAACTATTGAACCAGATGTTCTTTACAATCAAGGTCCTATACAATTTGTTACTTCTATTACCGAGGCGTTAAAGCATTCTATGAGAGGAAGTAGAATAGCGTATATTCTTCCAAAAGCTGTTGCTGGTAATACATCTTCTGAAATTATTTTGTTTGAAGAAGATGTACTCAAAATTTTTGGACAACAACGCACTCTCGATCAATTGAAAAAGGGCAAAGTAATTTTAATCATTCCTAAAGAGGCAAATGTTATAAAATAATGAATAATTTATTAAAATATGATACCCAACATGTTCGCGTTTTCAATCGTGACAATCAGTTTATGAAATTTTCTCATTATGAAGATAAATTATTGGTAATAGCAGACTCTCTTTTCGCTCAATCTTCTACTTTGAAAGTATCCGATAAACAAATACAACAATGCCATGATTTGATAGATAGCTTAGAAAACAATCATTATTATATGGTTATAAATTATGATAATACTCATCTATCTTTTACAATATCTTATGAAAAAAATCATTATGAATATGTTCTCACACAAAAACAACTTATTTATTGGCAAGAACTTTTTCAAGAAAGCACCCAAAGTTTTACTATAGCTGATAATTTTGATTTACCGCATTATGGTAAAAAAATTATGATTCTATTTTTCAAAGAATTACAAATCCCTATCCCTACTTCTCTAACTGTTCTAAAAATTTATTATTCTAATCAATTTTTCTTTATCCCTTTTGAGTTTATTTATAGTATTTTTATAGTTAAACATTATATTATTTCTGCTATAAAAATTCAATCATCTAGGATTCATAGTGCTTCTATTATGTATGATCCTGAATTAGAATTATCTAAAGATGAGTCATTGAATACTTTGAAATTATTAGAAAAGCGTTCTTATATTTTAGATTATAAAACTCCAGATATT
Source organism: Spirochaetota bacterium (assembly GCA_030154445.1). NCBI lineage: Bacteria > Pseudomonadati > Spirochaetota > Spirochaetota bacterium. Next base: position 61,587 of record JAGUQW010000011.1, read on the forward strand.
ATTCTGGTTTCTGCACATGGGGGCGTTGATCAATATAAATCATATTTGTTAAATGATGTCTTAGAATCATTATTAGAACAAAAGTCATCTAAAATCATTATTTTTAACAGTTGTCTTTTAGCACAATGTACACAAGGTCTTATTCAAAAATTTTTAGATAAAGGTTGTGTGGTTATAGCATCTCCATTTTATACCTTATGTCAAAAAACTATCTTTGGCCCTTTATTACGATTTTCAAACAATTCTTCTGGAGATAGTGTTTGGATGTCATTGATTTTGTTGAAAATTTTTTATCCTAGAATATATAGGTATTTTCGTATTTATATTCCTTATAAAAAACATTAATAATCACAAAAATCTCCTATAACAGGAGCTTTTTTTTTGTTTTTGTATAGTAATTATCTATTAACTTTGACTTCTATATTTTTGATACTTAGATCCAAGAGTTGTTGAGGATCTACACTAGAAGGTGCATCCATTAACATACAAGTAGCTTTTTGTGTTTTAGGAAAAGCAATGACATCTCTGATAGAATCCAATTGCTGAAAAATCATGACCATTCTGTCTAATCCTAAGGCAATACCGCCATGAGGTGGTGCGCCATTAGCGAGAGCTTCCAAGAGAAATCCAAATTTTTCATTAGCTTCTTCTGTAGAAATATTAAGTAGTTCAAATATTTTACTTTGCATATCACTAGTTGCAATACGAATAGATCCACCACCAAGCTCTGTTCCATTACAAATAACATCATAAGCATTTGCGCGAACAGATTTGGTATCTGTCATTAATTTGTCTATATCATCGGCATGAGGAGAGGTGAATGGGTGGTGTACAGAAGACCATCTATTGTTTTCCACATCTTTTTCAAATAGTGGAAAGTCAACAACCCATAAGAAGGAGAATTGATCTTTTGGTCTAAGATTAAAACGATCACCAACTTCTAAACGAAGATTTCCAATAGAATCATATACAACACTATCATTATTATCTGCAATAAATAACAAAGCATACCCATTGTGAGCTTCTGTTTTTTTGATAAGTTCTGCTTGAATTTCTGGAGAGAAGTATTTTACAATATTAGATTCTAAGACATCTTCTTTGACACGCATCCAAGCCATACCTTTAGCACCATAATTACCCACAAATGTAATTAATTCATCGAGATCTTTACGAGAAAGTTTTTCACCATTAGGTACAGGAAGACATTTTACCATTCCGCCTTTAGCTGTTACATTAGTAAAAACAGAAAATTCAGAGTTTTTGACAATATCACTAACATCCACAACTTCCATACCAAAACGCATATCAGGTCTATCGACGCCGTATTTGTTCATAGCATCTTTATAAGTCATTCTTAAAAAAGGAGTTTTGATTTCTTGGTGATAAACTGTTTTCATCATTTTACTAAGCATATTTTCAATCAGTGTTTGAATATCTTCAGCTGTCATAAAAGATGTCTCGATATCTAATTGAGTGAATTCCGGCTGTCTATCAGCACGAAGATCTTCATCACGGAAACAACGAGCGATTTGGTAATAACGCTCAATTCCACCTATCATTAATAATTGTTTAAAAATTTGTGGTGATTGAGGTAGTGCAAAATAAGATCCTTTGTGTACACGAGATGGTACTAAAAAATCTCTAGCTCCTTCTGGAGTAGATTTGGTAAGGATAGGGGTTTCAACTTCAAGAAATCCATTTTCTTGCATACTAGAACGAATACTATTAGTAATTTCAGATCTTTTGAGAAGATTATCATACATAAATGGAGAACGAATATCTATATAACGATATTTGAGGCGCGCTTCTTCATTGATTTTCTCACCAGTAGTAACATCAAAAGGAGGAGTTTTGGATCTATTAAAGATAAATAACTCTGTACAACATAATTCATATTTGCCTGTAGGAATACGAGGGTTTTCTAATCCTTCAGCTCTTTTACGAAGAACACCTTTAGCACCAATGACATCTTCACGACGCAGTGTTTTGGAAAGTTCATGAGCTTTTGCAGCATCAGTAGGGTCAAAAACGAGTTGGATAATACCACTTCTATCGCGTAAATCTATAAAAACAAGATCTCCATGATCACGGTAATTATTGACCCATCCATTGACGACGATAACTTGGTCAAGATATTTATCTTCTGTGATTTCTCCACAGAATTGAGTTCTTTTTTTATCTGGTGATAAAAGCATGGGGCTCTCCTAAAAAACTGATGATTTACAAATAATATTATAAATTATTTTCATTTTTTTTGCAATTAAGAATATAAGCTAAATCAAAAAAATCCCCCAAATTAATGGAGGAGAATATAGATTAATTACTTAGAGAATCGCTTAATTACCCTTTGAAAATATTTAGATGATGATAAATAAAATATTGTTCACGTAAATCAAAATGATTAATATTAGGAGTAAATTCTCGTAATTTTAATAATTCTATTGTTTGTTCGCTTAAATGGGAAGAAAACAATATTTGAGTTGGATTAGTGAATGTTATCAATCCTTGATCAAATAATTTATCAAAGGTAGGAGTTAATAATAATCCATTATAATGGTCTAACCTTTCTTCATTATTAGATTCTGCCCATGGTTTTATATGACTAGCAAGTAATAATCGTGAATCATTTACATTTGTTAGAGGACAACATACCATTTCTTCAATTAAATTTGCTCGAAATCTACCTTGTCCTCTCCTAGATAGAATTAATTGTTCGTTCTCTGTAGGTTCTATAGATTTTGATTCAGTGATTGTATCCTCAAGATTTTTGAGCCTGGTTAATTGTTGATAATGATTATATTGTATTTCTAATTTTGGTATATAATAAAACTCTATTCTATCATTATCAAAGTTAATTTTGACAATATCAATTTTAGTCAAATTTGGGAAAAGAATTTCTCTCAGGAATGTGTATATAGAATTGTTAGAAGTGTCTAATGCTCGAATATAACATCTATTTTGATCTTGTGCTGTATCAGGGGCAAATTCAAAATCAAAATAGATGATATTTGGTAAGTCATATAGTTTTTGTTTGTATGTAATAAAATTTTCATATAAAGACTCTCGGTTTCTATAATCGTTTGAAGGGTTTTGATATTCAAATTCAGCATCATTTAAATACTGTGCTAAATCTTTTTTTAAAACAAAAGCAGTAAATATTGATTGATTGGTAGATGTAAAAAAAACATGTTTTTCACTATTTTGCCCTACATATAATCTAGCTTCACCACTACCTTCACCAACTTTATTATATTTTACCCAAGAATCAGTGATATTTATATTTTCAATTCTTCCTAATTCACTATATGACATTAAATATACCTGTATTTATTATTTTGTCTATGATATGGACTAAAACATCTGATACTATTGAATTTCCTGATTGTCTATACATTTGCGTATCACTTACAACTATTTTAAAATGATCAGAAAACCCCATCAATCTTAAACATTCTCTAGGGGTTAATTTTCTTAATCTAGTATCTCTTGTAATATAGTTGTCTACACCAGCTCTGTGCATTTTTGCCATTGTCGATAATAGTGGTCGAGCTATTTCTAGATCTGTTTTTGTACTAGTCTTGAAATTTTTTGTTCCACTAGTTAATACATATTTTTTAACTTTATCTGATAGGTAATACTTTTCAATATATTGAACAAAATCACCATGCCAGTTAAATTGTTGATTTGCCTTTTGACATAAAGCAATTTTTCCATTAATTTGGGTGTATTTTTTTTTCAAGTTTTTTTCTTGTGTTACAAATGCTATCCCTTTTTCAGGTAAAAAATATTTGTTTTCACAAGTATCTTCTAAAAAATCTTGCATTGTATATTCCAAAGGAATGGTAGAAGGAAAATTAAAATTAATAAAAGGATTTTTGAACCCCACCACAAAAACCCTTTCTCTATTTTGAGGAACTCCAAAATTTTTTGCATTTAAAATTTGAGAAAAAATAGTATACCCTAAATCTTTGAATTCTTTTTCTATTAACTTCCATGTGTTTCCACTATTATGAGATAATAACCCTTTAACATTTTCAAAAATAAATATGCTAGGTGAACTTTGTTGTAGCACTCTGATAAATTCAAAAACTAGGAGTCCTCTAGTATCTTCTAAACCTTTTCTTTTTCCTACCATAGAAAAAGATTGACAAGGGCTACCTCCGACTAAAATATCAAGATTTTTGTATGAAGTACCATCTATATCTGAGATATCATTATACCATCGCTCTTCTGATATGTTATAATTTGCAAAATAACTTTGTTTAACAAATTTATCTATGTCACAAGCGAAAACGATATCATGTTCTATATTCATTCTTTGTAGCGCTTGTTCAAAAGATCCTATCCCACTAAATACAGTTGCGATATTTAACGATTTAATATTGTATTTATTAATATTAGTAGATTGAGAAGGTTTAATTAAAGTTTTTGTACTCATTAATAAATTCCTGTAAATAATTATGTAATAATTATACTATATTTGAGTAGATTTATCAATGTTTTAGATATACTGAGATAAAAAATAATAATAATATAATTATTTCTCTATTATACTATGCTTACAGCTTGAAAAAAAAACGATTTTAAAGTATACTATATAGAGTAAATTTTAGGATGGAACATGGATAAATTAATGCCTATTGTGGCTATAGTTGGACGACCAAATACTGGCAAATCATCACTATTTAATTATTTAGTAGGGAAAAGAAAATCTATTGTTGACGCAACGGAAGGGGTTACGAGAGATATCGTTTCTGGAACTTCTTCACATCCACAGTATCCTCGATTTATGGTATGGGATTCAGCTGGTTATTTGGAAACAGAAGATACTATTGATTCACTTGCTCAAATCAAAATAAATTATGCCATCAGCCATGCTGATATTGTATTATTTGTGGTAGATGCTCAAAATGTACACCCTCTTGATGATGAACTAGCACTGATGATCAAAAAAACTAACTGCCCGACTATCGTTGTAGCAAACAAAGCTGATAATAGAACATATGGAATATCTTCCGCAGAGTTTTATTCATTGGGATTTGACAAAGTTGTTCCTGTATCGGTAATCCAAAAAGTAGGACTTACGACATTATTAGAAGAAATAGAAGCTAAATTATATAATCTTGATGGTGTTTTTGCTGGTAATGATGATGAAGCCGAACTAACTGAAGAAACGCGTATTGCTATTGTGGGTAGACCTAATGCTGGTAAATCGATGTTGCTGAATACTTTACTTGGTTATGAGAGAATGATCGTTAGTGATATTGCTGGAACTACTAGAGATGCTACCGATGAAATTATTTATCATAATGGTACAAAGATTCGTATTACAGATACAGCTGGTATCAAAAGAAATGCCAAAATAAAAGATGATATTGAATATTATGCAACTGTCCGTTCTGCTCAAGCTATAGAGCATGCTGAAGTAGCTATTCTATTAATTGATGCTCATGCGTCTATTGATGAGATTGCACGACATGATAAAGTTCTTGCTAATATGATTCAAGAAAAAAAACGAGCTATGGTTTTTGCTCTTAACAAATGGGATCTTTTGGATACAGAAGGGAACAGTGGGAAACAAAATCAAGATTTGATGAAAGAAATGGAAGATAAAATTCGAAAAGCTCTGCCTGAGTTTAATTATGCTCCTGTATGCTTTATTTCTGGAAAAGATAATTATAAAACAGACAAGTTATTAGAAACAGCAATTAAAGTAAGACATGATTTCCATCATAGAGTTGTAACAGGTACTTTTAATAATTGGCTAGCTAAAAACTTTATAGAATATGATGGTGAAAAATCTGCTGCTCGCTTAAAAATTTATTACAGTTCTCAAGTATATACAGCACCACCAAGATTTGTTTTCTTTATTAATAAAAAAGACAATCTTAGAAAAGATTTTCCAAGATTTCTTGAAAATAGAATGCGTACCGCTTTTGAATTTTCTGGAGTACCTATTACGCTTACTTTTAGAGAAAGAGATGAAGAAAGACCTGTAAAAAAACATCCAAATAAAAAAAATAAAAAATAGAGGTATCTCATGTTGAAAAAAGGAGATAGTGCACCTCAATTTTCTTTAGATTCGTTATCTGGTAATAAAATTTCACTTAGTGATTATGTTGGCAAGTGGGTAATAGTTTATTTTTATCCCAAAGATAGCACTCCTGGGTGTATTTTACAAGCTATAAATTTTTCTTGTTTGTATCCAGAATTTCAAGCTTTAGGGGTTGATATCATTGGAATTAATGGAGATAGTATAGAAAGTCACCAAAAATTTACTACAAAAAACAAACTAGAAGTTATATTACTTTCAGATACAGAAAAATCTACTCTTAGTGCTTATAAAGTATGGGGCGAAAAGATATTTATGGGTACTGTGTATGCAGGATTAACAAGAAGTACTTTTATTATTAACCCAGAAGGTATTATTGAAGAAGCTATGTATAATGTCAAAGCTAAGGATCATGGTACTCGTGTATTAAGAATATTAAAACAATTACTCGGAGCAAAGTAATATGAAAATTGTATTGCCATTAGCAGGTAAAGGCACACGTTTATTGCCACATACTACAATTGTTCCAAAACCATTAATGTTTGTTGCAGGTCAAAGTATTCTAGATCATTTAATGGAAGAACTAATAGCATTAAATCCCACAGAATTTGTTTTTGTGACAGGGTACATGAAAGAAGAATTAGAAACTCATCTTAAAAATAAATACCCAAATATTGCTATGAAATTTTTAGAACAAAAAGATCCTCAGGGACTTGGTCACGCTATATATCAGGCTAGGGATGCTTTTGCCAAAGATGAAGATATGCTTGTAGTATTAGGTGATCAAACATTTACGATAGATTGGACAAAAATGTTGCAAAGTTCTCATAATAGAATTTCTGTAGTTACTGTAGAAGATCCTAGCCAATTTGGAATAGTAAGTCTGGACGATAGAGGTTTTGTTACTGATATGGAAGAAAAACCAGTAAACCCCAAAAGCAATCTTGCGATTTCTGGAACTTATTATTTTCCTTCTGCTCAGAGTGTTTTTTCTGCTATTGCTTACCAAATAGCTCAAGATATTCGTACAAAAGGTGAAATTCAAATCACTGATTCTATGCGTATTATGATGGACTTGGGAGAACAGTTTGAAGGATTGTTGATTAAAGATTGGAATGATTGTGGCAATCACAAAGACTTGCTAGCAGCTAATAAAACACTGCTTCAAAAAAATAATACTACTTCCACCACCTTTGATAAAAGTGTCATTATTTATGAACCTGTATGGATACACCCTAGTGTGAAAATTACTAATGCCACTATAGGCCCTAATGTATCTTTGGCTGAAAATGTAATTATTGATGATTCAACATTAGTGAATACCATAGTAGATATTAATACAAGGATCAAAAATTCTCGTATTATCGATTCCTATCTTGGTAGAAATATGAATATAGAGAAATTTTCTTCTTCTGATGAATATTTAATATAAATTACCAAATTATAGCTTTTTCAATTATCCTCGCTTTCCCTTGTGGAAGACGAGGATTTTCTTTTATCAGATTCATATAATAATTATACAATTCTTTGTCTCTGTTTTTATAATAGATTAAGGCATTATTTAAGACTCTAGAATATCCTGCTAAAATATAATCTTTTTCTCCAAATTTATGATTTAAAGATTTTTGATATAATTCTATAGCAAGTAAAAAATTACCATTATATTCTTCAAAGCGAGCATAATAAAAATAATAATATTGATTGTTTCTTGTAATAGCTTTATGTAGATAATAGTGAGCCTGATTGATATTTTTTAGAGCAATATAATTTTTGGCAATAGTAAAATAGTTTTTACCTTTATTGAAATAAGATAACGGCTTTAGTAATAAATAATGACCAAAAGCTAAACTTTCTTGATAGCGTCCTATTTTATATAAGGCTTCACTAAAAATCAGCGTTGTTCTTGGATTATTCATCCATAAATGTGGATTGTATTGTAAATATTGAACTCTGAAATCTGGTCTTTCCTCAGTAGCTTTTAGTAGTATTTTAATATCTGTAAATTTTGGTATTATTACTACATTTGTATCTATAGTAAAATTATCAGCAGTAAGTACCGTTAATATATAAAATACAAAAATTATATAAAATTTACTCATTTTATTCAGCAAATAGTAAATCTTCAGATTCATCAAAGGCAACACTGACTACTTTGGAACAACCGAGCTCTTCCATAGTAACACCAAATAACACATCACATACTTCAAGAGTAGATTTGGAGTGAGATACAACAACAAATTGACTTGTTCCTTTGAATCGTACCAAAAGTCTTTTGAAACGATCAATATTTTCATCGTCAAGAGGTGCATCCATTTCGTCTAAGATAACAAAAGGAGTTGGCTTTAGTTCTAAAATAGAAAAAATAACGGCGATTGCAACCATAGCACGCTGTCCTCCAGAAAGAAGACTAACATTTTGAAATTTTTGTCCCGGAGGTTCTGCCATAATATCAATTCCAGAGCGTAAAGGATCTTCTTTATCTTTAAGAATAAGATCAGCTTTTCCACCATTAAAGAGTTCTGAAAATAAGGTACGGAATGATTTTCTGATTTGTTCAAAAGCAACTACAAATTTTTCTGCAGATTCTTTATTTGTATCATTGATGAGCATTTCGGTATCATTAGTAGCTTTTTCTATATCTTCTTTCTGATAAATTAAAGTAGCATATTGTTCTTTAGTAGTTTGAAATTGTTCAATAGCAAGAAGGTTCACATTACCCATTTGGTGAAGTTTATCGCGATACTGCCTAATACGATTATTCAAAAGATCTGTGGTTTCCTCTTTGTCTAAAGTAATATCAGTATCACTAATGTTGAACTGTTCTTTTAGTGCATGTACCATAGTAAGCATAGTAGCTTTTCTTTCAGAAAGAGAGCCCTCGATTTCACTTTCTCTCATACGCAATTTATTAAATTGTTCTACATTTTCTTTATGCATATGTTCTAGTACTTTTTTAGTTTGTCTGAGATCCGCAATATCTGTAAAATGTTGCTTCATATCCTCTTGGATTCTAGTCAATTCTGGATTAAGTTCATCTTGTTCTATTAATAGGTCTTCTATTTCTTCTTGTAACTCAGTATTTCTTTTAGTAATTTGATACGCATCATGTTCAAAATTTGTAATTTGTCTACGATAGTCTGTGATACGCTCCTCAAGAGTTTTCATATCATTTTGCAATGCTTTGCTTTGTGTTTCTGTACTATTATAATTGATACGAGCATTGGTGAGTTCTTCTTGAAATTGGTAATTTTTATTTCTGATATCTGTTAATTTTTTATCATAATCACTCACGATAGTTTCAATTTTTTCAAGCTTACTACTGTTAGTAATCATTTGAGATTTTTCAAGTTCAAATATTCCTTGAGCTTGGGTTTTTTGATAAGATAATTGAGCAATATTTTTTTCAGTTTTAATATATTCTTTTTGTGATGATTTGTGTAGTATATCAATTTCTGCAACTTGTTGAAAGATGACATTTTCTTTTTGTGATACTTTATCAAGATTTTGTCTTACTATAGTAAGATTAGCTCTTGCATTTTCTAAAGATAGAGCAATTTGCTCCATCTTTTCAGAAAGAATAATCTTCTCAGAAAAAGTTCCACCCTCACCAAAAATATCACTTAGCAAAAGAGTATAAGCATCTTCATGAGCGTTAATAGTATTACGCAGTTCATTGAACATATCCTTAGTAATAGGAGATCCTTTTTGAACGATTTCTTGAGATTTGTCTAGTAATGCAATTAATGAGGATTTTCGTATAGAATAATCTGTTTGAAAATCTTTTAGTTTGACAATTTGTTGATCCATGTTAGTAAGAATTATTTTGTCACACTCCTTAGATTGTTCAATAATTTTTTTGTAGTCTTTTTCTAATAATAGTATTTCTTGTTCTATAGCATGGATTTGTGATACAATAGTATTTTTTTCTGTAGAAACTAGTTCTTTTTCTTGTTGTACAATTTCTAATTTTTTTTGTAATTGTTGAAACTCTTGTTCTTCTTCTTGAAGATATTGTGTTTTTAATTTAATTTCATCTTCCAAAGAAATAATTGTTGATTCTTGTACATAAAGTTGCCCTTGAAGTTCAGCAATTTTTTTGCGTATATTATTGATGTCATCATGGCTTAATACTTTTTTGAATCCATGTTCTTTAGATAATTCTAATAAATTTTCTTCTAATTGTAAGGATTTATTTTTTAGTTCTTGTTGAGATGCTTCTGCAGTATCAAGTATTTTTTTAGCTAGTTGCTGTTTTTTTTCTGCATCAGTAATTGCATCTTGCTTTTCTAATAAGATGTCTTCCCATTCTTCAATACGCTCGAGATCTTGTTTGGATCTGATTGTTATTTCATGCAAGCGAACATTACTATCTGCAATATTTTTTTTTGCTGATTCATAACGAATCTTGGATGCAGACAGTTCTTTTTCTAGTTTAATATTTTGTTCATTCATATGACCAAATTGGGATTCTTTTTCTCCCAAAGAAGCATCAGAAAGTTTTATTTGTTCTTCAATTTCATTTAATTTGATAGTCATAGGAGCAAGAGCTTCTTTTAATTTGATAATTTCATTTTCACGACGAGTTATTTCTCTTTTCATGTTATTAACACGAGCAACTTCAAATTTTACTTCCATTTCACGAAGTTCATTATTAATTGTATTATAATTTTCGGCATCTACTGCTTGAATTTCTAAAATATTGATTTCTTTTTCCAAACGATCAATAGTTTCTTGTAATCGTTCTAAGTTTTCACGAGCTTGTGCTAATTTTTTTTCAGCTTCTTCTTTTCTAAATTTGAATTTGGAAATACCTGCAAAATCTTCAAACAAAATCCGTCTATCTTCTGCAGATTCTGATAAAAGTCTATCGATTTTACCTTGTTCAAAGATAGCATAGGAATCTTTCCCCACACCAGTATCAAGAAATAGTTCTGTAGTATCTTTTAGACGAGAACGAACCCCATTAACAAAATATTGTCCTTCTCCAGAACGAAAAACACGCCTACCTATAGAAACTTCTGGAAAGTCAAGAGGGAGCCATTTAAGTTCGTTGTTAAAAGTTAACGCAACATCTGCCATTCCTGAGGCAGTACGGTGTTTTGTTCCAGCAAAAATAATATCTTGCATTTTTTCACCGCGAAGAGAACGGGCACTTTGTTCACCTAGTACCCATTTCATTGATTCTACAACATTAGATTTACCACAACCGTTAGGTCCTACAATTCCAGTAATTCCTTCAGAAAATTCTATATATGTTCTTGTACCAAACGATTTGAAGCCAGATATTTCTAAAGATTTTAAATAAATACTCATACATGCCCTTATCATTTATTATTTGTATTATACACCTAAAAATGATTGCTTGTAAAGTAGTAATTTAAATTGTTATTTTTTTGGTTTAATATATTGAATAGAAATTGTATTTGTGTTATAATTTGATTGAAATAGGGTATATTTTAATCAAAAAGGAAAGATATACAAATGAAGATATTCACATTATTAGTAACATGTTTAATACTTTCTCTACTTCAAGTACACAAATTCACTGTAAATAAATCTAATTTATTTTCTAATAGAGTGTCAAATCAAAATTTTAACTATAAATATAACTACCTACATTTTAGTAATAATGGTAGACGATTACAGATATATAATGATCATACAGATTCGTCTCTGGTATTAATATTAGATTCTGTATATACATCTTCTAAAGCTGTATATAAAACATTAGATGGTAACTTTTTGGGAATAGTACTAATAGATTCTTCTATATATGTAACGAAAATAGTAAATACTATGATAAATATAAATTTTGAAAATATTTATTTTATTGGTATTCAAGAAAAGTTTTTTTTGTAATTTTACACTATATAGATAGTATATTATGAAATTTATTCACTTTATTTTTATGATATTTAAAAAAATATAATATTTTCAGTATAGGTTTTAAAATTTAATTTCTCTTATAATTATTTATAAGAGATTTTTTTATTTTAAAATTATTTTATATGTTATGTAAAGATTTTTTTTATGTTACCGAATTATTTTAATAGATTAAAAATAGATACATCATGAAAGTGTGTCTTATTAAAATAAAATACTATTAACATACTGGAGGACTCCATGTTGAATGTTGTAAAAAAGGCAACAAAAGTTGTACCTGTATTACTAGTTGTTTTGATAATATCAAGTATATCACCTGTATTTACTCAACAAGCAGCTCGTATTACAAAAGATAATGCAACCAAATATCTATACGGTATTACTTCATGGTATGGTAATGATTTTAACGATCAAACTACTGCCAGTGGTGCGAAATATGCTCCAGATACTTTAACAGGGGCACATAGATCTTTACCTTTTGGTACGAGAATAGAGGTCGAAAATCTCAGTAATGGTAAAAAAGTTGAAGTTATTATTAATGATAGAGGGCCTTTTGAACAAAACAGAGTGTTGAATTTATCAAAACAAGCTGCTACTATACTTGAATTTATTGCAGAAGGAACAACTTTTGTTAAAATTACTATCTTAGAATTAGGTACTTCTTTACCTTCTCCTATAGGTTTGCCTACCCCTCCAATAGGAAAAGATATTCCTTATAATCTTGCTAATACTCCTACTAACAATGTTACACCGGAAAAAGAAGAGGATACATTTCCTGTTGATACTGAAGAAGAATATACAGAAGCTGAAGATTATGAAGAACTTGCTAGTGATGATTTATTTAATAGTAATGATGAGCTATTTGCTAATATTGATGATGAATTAGATTTTATGGATGATGATTTTCAATCAGAATTAGTAAATAAAGATTCAGAATTAAAAGCACAAGTGATTTCAAACTCTCCTTCAAGTTTTGCTAATAATAATCCTGCTGTAGAGGCTACTGGTTTTATTAGTGATACAAATGATATTCTTATAGATGATCCTTTGTCAAATATTACTATTGGTCCAGATGATGAGTATGTAGCAGTATCCCATGCTACACCAGAAGCTTTAAATAGTATCCCTAATAAAATAACATCGTCAGAAAAGCAATTGTTAGAAGATAATATTGATGATGATCCTTTTTCAGATCTATTTAATGAAAGTTCAGATCCTTATAGTTTTCAAGATGAAATTGCTAATAGTTTAGTATCACCTACAGCACCAACGAATGCTCAAGATACTGCTTATAATTTAGATGCAAGCCCTACTAATGATCGTAGAGATACTCTATTACCTTTATCTGAAGAAGATGACTATGGGTATGATATTTCTGAGTATCCTCAGTCAGAACCACCAGTAAGTCCACCAACACCTAAAGAAAAAGTACCAGAACCACCAGTAAGTCCACTAACATCTGAAGAAAAAGTACCAGAACCACCAGTAAGTCCACTAACATCTGAAGAAAAAAATACAGAACCTTTTACACCACAAAAAATAGGTAATCATTATATTATTCAATTGGGTGCTTTTAGTAAACAAAAAAATGCCTTGGAACTTTATAATTCATTGCGAGAGGCTGGTTTTAATGCTTATATTACAGATATAAAAATTAAAAATAAAAATCTAATGCGTGTTCGTGTAGGTTATTTTACAAATATTGATGAAGCATTAAAAAGTTCTCAAGAATTAGAAAAAATCCATCAAATTGAAAATAGAATTATTAAAGTTGATTATGAAAAAGAGAATAACATTTAATATGTATGTTAAAAACACTCCCTTATAGAGGGAGTGTTTTTTTTAACATAATTTTTATTTATAATGTTTTCAAGAAATCAACTATTTCTTGAGCAACTTGATTTTTTGTATGAATATAAGTAAATAGCTTATGTCTTTTAGAGTAAGGGTCTATGGAAAGGGGTGTATCAAGAAGTACTTCTTTAATAGAAGAAGAATTTATACGTTTTTTAACATATAGTAAATCTTCAAAGATAGCTGTTTTATCTCCCTTTTCATGGATTAGTAAACAAGGTATTGTAATGTGATGGAGATTTTGCCTTGTTTTTTTTAAGCCTAAATTCATAGAATGTAGTGTTAATCCAAAATGAAATTCTCGAGGAGATCCATAATTTTCTACGAGTTTTCTTTCTTTATAATATTTATTATTTGTAGACAAGCCTTTTTTGGGGATTAAAAACACCAAGAGCCCTGATAACATTATTCCAATATTTCTAATAACACTGTTTTTCTTATGAATTAGATTTATAGGTGTTGCTACAGAAATCAATCCGTTTAAAAAAGATAAAGATGGTGCTATTGTTAATGCCAAAGCTCCTCCTTGAGAATGACCTGCAAGGACGATTTTTGTATACCCTTGATTGTGGATCAAAGATCTTTGAAATGCTACCTTCAAACTATCTTCCCATAAGTATACTTGTTGGCTAGTAAGATCTTCATAAGAATTAGAAGCATTAGGAAGAATAGGGGCATAAACATCCCACTCATCTTGTAATACTTTTTGAGCTGTATCATGAAAGATACTGGGGTGAGAATACATTCCATGGAGCATTATTAAGAGAGATTTGTTTCCTTCTTTTTTGGACCAAAAATCGTGATGAGTAGAAAATTCTTTCGTTAATATTTCTTTATCTGGTCTTTGATGTAAGTATAATGTTTGAGTAGACACAATCGCAAAAACAACAGCTATCGTTGATATTATTATCAATGTTATTATCATCATAACCTAACCCTTTTTAATATAAATTTGTCCTGGTTTTTGGATGATAAGACCTCTGATCTCCATCATAGTGAGTAGTCCATTTAATGTAGAAATATTCATTTCTAGAGTTCTTGAAATCTCATCAATGTGAATATGTTCGTAAGCTAATTCCAATATTTTTACTTCTTCTGTAGATAAAGAATATTGGTTTTCTTCTACAATTTCTTCTACAAGATCTTCTTTTTTTATTATTTGAGAACTATCTTGAGCTAAAAATTGAATTGTTTCCAAATTTGGATTTGATTTTAATACATCTTGAATAATATCTATAGGATTTAAAGCTAATTTGGTACCTTTTTGGATTAAAATATTTGTACCACTATTTTGATTGATCATAGGATTTCCTGGTACAGCATAAACATCTTTCCCTTGTTCTGAAGCTATATTTACAGTGATCATAGTTCCTGATTTTTCTGGTGCTTGTATGACACAAACAGCTTGAGATAATCCACTAACAATACGATTTCTTCGTGGAAATCTCCATTTAGTTGATGTCATTCCTGGTGGATATTCAGATATTAAAACACCTTTCTCTCTTATTTTTTGAAAAAGATAAGAGGAGCTGGAAGGATATACTGTATCGATTGCAGTACCGAGAACACCAATGGTATACCCTTCATGCTTTAATACTGTATCAGAAGCAATAGCATCGTGACCTTTTGCCAGTCCGCTTACTACGCCCAAACCATATTGTGCAAAAGTTTTGCAAAACCATTTGTTAATCTCTTCTGCTTCAGGAGTAGAATTTCTTGTTCCTATTACCGCAATAAGAGGGATTGTTGGATTCATGATTCCTTGAGAATAAAGCAAATAAGGAGGGTCTATAATATCTTTTAGTAAGGGAGGATAGAGAGAACTATTATGAGGAATAAAATTTATCTTTTTTTGTTCACATTGTTCTATAATAATATCAGCTTGTTTTTTCATATTAAGAAGTATTTTTTTAGCTAGTTCTGTTTTGAGACCTAATAGATTCATTTGATAGTTAAGATCACATTCTAAAAATTCACTGATATCGTTAAATTTTTTTTTGATGCTTATAAAACGATTATAACCAATAATATCTGTAGCAGAAAAGGCAATAAGAGTGTACAAATATTTGTCTATCATCTAATTGATACCTAGTTTTTGAGTGCTGTATAATATTTCCAAATTATTTCTAATAACTTTTAATTTATAATCCAAAACTCCAATATTTAATTCTTTTCTGGTAAAATATTTTTTATTCTTGAGTTCTAAGATAAGAGCTTCTGTTTGTTCATAGATGCGTCGAGCTTTGTTACGCTCTCCCTGATCATAATAGATACGAGCGACTCCTAATAAAGAATCAATATGTTCTGGATCTTTGTCTATAATCTGTAAAAATAGAGGAAGTGCTTGTTGGTAGAGACCTTGATCTGTATATATTAAGGCAAGGCCATACATAGTATTAATACTATTGGGTTTGGTTAACAGTGTTAATTTGAGAAATCTTATCGCTGATTCTCCTGCTTGTGATTTCTCAGAGCCTGCAGGGAGCGTTTGATAAAGGGCAAGGTAAGATGAAGATAGTAATTGTGTGGTTGAGGAATCATTTGGATTGATACTATAAGAGCGTTGGAGATTTGTAAGAGCTTGAAAAATCATCCCATTTTGTAATTGAACGCGTCCCAAAGAATATAAATACTTTTGCAGACTACTATCGATAAATACTTCTTGAGTAGCAAGCTTGATAAATTCTTTTGTTTCATCTAATAATTCAATAGCTTTTTCTTTTTTGGCTAGATCATTATTGATTCTATTGACATATTCATTACTAAAAGTAATATCTGTGTTAATTTTTTCTTGTAAGGATGTTTTTTTGGTAAAAATACCAAAAATATTCATAGCCCCTCCTTCTCGGAGAGAAGAAATGTTTGCTAAATTTGCTCTATTTATTTTTTGAGCTTTACGAATAGCACGGTCTACTGGATCCATAGATACTCCAAGCATGTAACCGATAACACCACCTAGGAGAATTAATAAAAAATAAGAACCACCTTTGAATTTCATTGATATTCCTTAATATTATTTATATATATTATATGTATAATTGTCCAAAAGTGTCAATAATCTCTATATATAATAAAACATATTTGATAAAAATAACTTAATATAGTATTTTTGATTGAATACAATTAGGAGAGAATAAATGAATCGTAAATTATTAGTATTAGGGTTATTGGTAGGAATTTTACAATCGGGACTAATTTTTGCTAAATACACAGCAGGTAGTATAGGTACATCAACAAGATTTATGGGAGTACATAATATAAAAGCACCGAAAGATTCTGATCACAAAGATTTTGGATACAGTATGAGCTTGCTGGAATTCTTTCCTCAAGAAAGAAAAGGGCTTTTAGGCTATAGTTCTTATATTCAAATTAGATTTGCAACACCTTTTGCGAAGTGTCAACGGATAGATACTTTTATGAATGAATTTCGTTGGGGTTTTTTATTTGGTGGATCTAGTCGTTTGATTAATACGATCAAAGAAGATACAGGGAAAGGATGGGGTCTTTTCTTAAATGGAGGGATGACTGTAGATTTGGCATCTATAGAGCGTTATGTAGATATGAATATTGAAGATATTAACACACCTGTAAATCTGGGTGCAGAATTATCACTAAGAGCTGTATATAATTTTACAAAATATTCTGCAATTACCTTTGGTATAGATATTGGTTATATCATGAGTTTTTCTTATTTCAATAAGCTAGAATCAATAACATCTGGATTTGAATTTCCTGACATAAATGATGTGCGTTTTGATCATGCCTTAGTTTATGGATTGACTGTAGGATTTTTGTTTTAATAGTGTTGATGAACCTTTAGAAAATCTAAAACGATATGCATAGGAGCTCCAATAATAGTATCTATAAAACCAGATTTAACAATAATATTTGTATCTTGTTTTTGGATAGCATAGGCACCAGCAAATTTAGTAACTGGATAAGTGTTGATATAGGTATGAATTTCTTCCTCTGTAATAGAAAGAATTAATTCAGCACACTCTGTTCCACTAGTTTGAATATCTTTGTATTGTATAGAATAGCCAGTCCAAACAGTTTGTATTTTCTGGTTAAGAAATTGAAGCATAAGATAAGCTTCTTCTATATTTTGAGGCTTACCTAGATTTTTATTTTTACAAGATATTGTAGTATCAAAAGCAAAGACAAAATCATCTGGAAAATTAAGAGCGACAGTAGCTGATTTGTGTTGAGCTAATTGGTGAACCATTTCTTGTGGAGGAAGATGAAAATAATCTTTTTCTATAAAGTTAGACGGATAAGTTTCAAATTGTGTGCCAAAATACTGAGTAAACAACTCTTTTCTACCTTCGGATTCTGAAGCTAAAATTATTTTATTCATAAGCTGTTTCCTTATTTACAAGCAGGTAAATGGGTAAATTGGACAATATAGCCTCTAGGATTCTTGATGAGTTTATATTCTAATATTTGTGCTTCTTTCAACTCTTCTTCTACGGTATTTCCTTTGAGAATTAAAAAATCTTTAGCGAGTGGTGCGTGTTTGTCTCTCCAAATCAAAATATTTGTGAGAGAAGAAAAAGCACGGCTAATAATGAGACACTCTTGCTCAAAAATAAATTTTTTTGTTAAATTTTCTACTTTAATATCTAATTCAAATTTTCTACTGCATAATGTCAAAAAAGATAATTTTTTTTCTTTGATATCTGTAGCAATTAATGTAATAGGCAATTTTTCCTCTTTAATCCAAAAACCTAAAGGGATAATGGGGAATCCACCACCAGATCCTATATCTATAATAGTATGATGTTTTGTTTCTTTAATCAGCTCACAGAGAGAAAATGAATCGTCTACATGTTCTTCTAAATTGTTGATTTCATTTTTGGAAACGAGATTGTGAGTAGTATTCCATAAAATTAATTCTGTTAGATAATTAGATATATCCATTTTTTCATCCTTTTTTGATAGTATGTTGTTGATAATAGTTGAAATATATGATTAATTATAGTATAGTATAGTATATCCTTAAATGATATATTTTTTTTGTAAGAAAATATAAATCGTTTTAGATAAATAAAATTATTATGGAGAATATCATGAAAAATATATTAATATTAATATTATTTAGTGTTGCTAGTTGTAATACATCAGATAAAAACCAAATAGGTAAAATGGTTACAGAAAATATTCCTAGTGAGGATTTCAAAATCAAAGAAGGTAGATCATTACAATCTACAAAAACTATTAGTGCAGACACCAGAATTGGCGATTTTGATTTAATTCAACGCTTATATAATACTGTCTGGTATCAAACAGAAAAAGACTACGATGATGGCAAATTAGAAGTAGAAACTGAATTTGTGATTTTTGATAACAAATCATGGGTTGTTGAAAGAGAAATGGAAAATGGTAGAATGGAAAGAGTTGACTCCGATGACTATGCAAAATTAGTGTGGTTGACAGATGTTGCTCTTTCAGGAGAAACTGTTGATCCAGCTACTAAAAAAACAGCAAGTCGCAATGCTGCTATCGTAAAAAATTGGTCTAGAGATGAAGTTGAATATGAAGGATATTGGTTAAAAGACGAATTCAACTTGTATATTGTTGAAGCTGATACTCAAAATGAGGCGAAAGCTGCTTTAGCACTTATCATAGCTAATCCAAATTTATCTGACTTCTTAGATACAGAAAAATATCTCTTATCTACTAACATACAAAAATAATCATATAACACTACTAAAAAAGCCCCTTTTATAAAGGGGCTTTTTATTGTTAATATTTTGTTGATGAGCTTATTGGATTATTGGTATTAATATTTGTTGATTGGAGTTTGTAGATTTAAATAATTCAAATAATTTCTCATTCCTTTCTTTAATAGCAAAATCTAAAGCAGATTGTACTTGATTATTTTTGATAGTAGGATCAGCTCCATAAGATATTAATAATTTGGCTAATTCTTCATATTCATAAAAGGTAGCAATATGTAAACTTGTCCATCCCTCATTATTCTGTCTATTGACATCAGAGCCAGCTTTAATAAGAATATCACTAGCTTGCGTTTCATTTTTGTAGGCAGCAAGTAAGAGAGCATCGTTTTTATTATGATCTGTGATAGTTAAAGCTATATTTTGTTTAAGAAAATATATTATGTTTTCTATGCTGCCATTTTGACTAGCTAACATAAGAAGTGATAAACCATCTTTGTTGATAATATGAGGGTCAGCACCAGCTTTGATGAGCATTTGAATAATTTTAGGGTGATTATTTATAGTAGCAAGACTTAATGCTGAATATCCTTGCTTGTCGAAGAAAGAAAGATTTGCATTATTTTTGAGGAGTAGCTGAACTGCTTTTTGATGTCCATTACAAGATGCTTGCATAAGAGGAGTGTATAAATCTATATTAATGTTATTAATATTAGCTCCAGCTCTTAACAAGCTATTAATAATAGGTACAAAACCATACTTAGCTGCATAGTTTAATGCTGATCCTTGATCATTGGTAAAATCAATATTAGCACTATTTTTAATGAGTAGATCTACAACTTTAGCATGACCGTATTGAGCAGCAAAAATTAAGGCTGTATGTTGATCTTCAGAAATAAAATTGATTTTTGCCTTATTGTTGATGAGCGTGATAGCTGCTGGGGTGTTACCTTCTATAAGAGTGATTAGTAAAGGAGAGTATCCTGTATGAAAATCTATTTGATTAGGATATGCTCCCTTATCTATATACTGTTGTATAATTTTTGGCGAACCAGTAGGTAAGGCATCAAGAAATTCTTGATTAGATGTTGAAAATCCTAAAACAGGTATTGATAACAGTACTATAATAAAAATATTCATATCAATTCCTTAATATAATTATAGTATTAATGATATATATTTTCAGCAATATAGTGTGATACAATACTAAAAACATTACCTACATTAATTGAATTTTTTTTACCGACTAAAGGTAAACGAACAACATTATCACATAATTCTAAGATAGAACTTGTAATACCAAACTCTTCATTACCAAAAATAAAAGCACAGTTTTCAAAGCAAGTGATTTCTGATAAATTCTTTGAAGGTTCTACCACTTCAAGAGCAATGATTTTGTATGATTTTTGTTTGGCTACTTGAATAGCTTCTTCTGTGGTAGAAAAATATTGAAAAGGTACAAAATTTTCAGCACCAAGTGCTGTTCTTTCTAATTTGGGATGGGGAGGGCAAGGAGTAATTCCTGTTAGATATAATTCTCCTGTTCCAAATCCATCAGCAGAACGAAAGATAGTCCCCACATTCATAGGAGAACGAAGATTATCCAAAATACCAATCCAAGGATAGCGAATAGCTTCTTTGTTGAGATCATCAAATTGAATAAATGAAAACTTTTTATCTTCGTCTATTTTTTGTTCTAAAATGTCTAAAAGATCATGATAAGCAAAATTTAGAGTTTTAATTTGTTCGGACACTTCTTTGATTGTATGTACATTTCTTATCATTTCTACTATTTCAATAGTTTTAAGGATTTTTCGCCCTTCTTGATTTTTTATTGCATCTGTATAAGCAAGCGTTTCGTTAATATCAATAGTTTCTCCATTTTTGAGAGCTATTTCACAATTTCTAATAGTAGAAGCAATTTTATAGATTTTTTGCTTGGTGCCTAATAATGCAAATTTTCTAGGATTAATCACAGATTTTTACTCCGATATTTGATGGACTATCATAGTATACTGGCTATCAATAAAAGATTTTTTGTCTTTTGTATAGTATGTTTGATGAAATACCCATTGATGCTCTGTTAGATTTATGCTTGCTAAGGGATTGAGGAGGATGATAGAAGAATATTTCATAAACAAATATTCTTCTATCATTTCTAAAAAAGTTATATAGTATTCTTCCTTTATATGTATCATTGTAATAGTGTTTTCTTGAAAAGATACAAGTCCTAAAACACCACTATGATTTTCTAATACAAAACACTGTTCCAAAACAAGATCTTTTTCTAAGTACAAATCTTTGACTTGAGCTGGTCTAAAATACATAGGACTACCCTATTGATTATTTGTCTAAACTTTCTATTAATTGTGTAAAAGCCGGAGGATCAGGAAGAGTGAAAGACATCTCTTTGCCAGTTCTTGGATGCTTGAAACTTAAATGACAAGCAATTAATCCCATTCCAGGTAAATGAACGCGTTGACGAGAATAAAGTTCATCATTAACGATAGGGTAGGTAGCTTGAGATAAATGCACACGAATTTGGTGTGTTCTTCCTGTAAAGAGTTTGCATGCTAATAGAGTATGTTCTTTGAGATATTTTAATACTTTGTAATCGGTACGAGCATCACGCCCACCACGCTTGAGTACAGCCATTCTTTTTCTGTCATTAGTAGAACGACCAATATTACCTTCAAGAATTCCATGTTCAGGAGTGAGTCCTTTAACAAGAGCTTTGTACACTTTAGTGATTTCTCTATTTTTAAATGCTTCGCTTAAGGCACGAGATGAATGTTCGTTAAGAGCTATAATCATCAATCCGCGGGTATCTTTGTCCAAACGGTGTACAATACCAACACGACCCTCTTCTCCAAAATTATAATCAATATTTTCTGTTTGTAAATAGTGTAAAATACCATTGGCAAGCGTACCAGATTCATGTCCTTTGGCAGGATGAACGACTAATCCCCATGGTTTGTCTACAATCATAAGATCATCATCTCTATAAATAATAGTCAATGGGATTGGTTCTGGCTCAAAAGAAATTTCTACATGTTGAGACCAATAAAATTCAACTTCTTCTCCAAGTAATAATTTGTGAGAGAGTTTTGGTTCTATACCGTTTATAAGAATAGAATAGTCCAGTATTTTGAGAGAACTTCGAGACACAGAAGGTTCTTGTTGAGTAATAGCTGCATCTATACGAATACCTACTAATGATTCATCAATAACAAACTTCAATTCGTTAAAATCTTCATATTTTTCAAAAAAATCCGATATTGGTAACATGAATAAAGTCCTTTTATATTTTCTTATTTTAACTTGCAATATGGTATACGCAAATGTTTCAGATTTTATGGTGCAAGCAGTGCCTAAAAGATTAAGCACGAAAGAGGATCTACTGAAGATGGATTCTCGTACTCTCAATCAAAATGAAAGACAGGATGCTATTGCGCGTAATATTTATTTTTTGGAGTTAGCATTAGCAATGCCCTTTGATCATCCTATCAAGGCTCTGATCAAAGTTACTAACGAACAACAATATCAAAAATATCAATATGCTGTTAATGCTCATTTAAATCAGCGTCTGGCTGATGAGTATGTCCAATATGGACGATTATTCTACAAAGAGAATATTTATTTTTATAATAATGATTTTTATAAAGAATATCTGGATGGTTATGAAATTGCAGAATTTTATTTTAATTCAGCATTAATTTATCGTAGAAAAGCTGTTGAAGAAGCTCAAAAAGCGAGAGACATAGTCGGCGAATTGAACTCTAATAGAGATCAGACCTTAATTGATTTTGATCAAAAAATTTACACGATCACGAATGATCCTTATGATTTTGAAGAAATATATAGTCAAATCTTAGACGAGCTTCAACAAAATAGAGAAAAAATTTTAGCCTTACAAGTAAGTACCGCTAAGTAAATTTATTAATTTTATAAAATTCTTTTACCATTAATATCAGTAAAATTTCCTGTTATTATTAGAAAAAAATCAATTATCAAACCAATACCACATAATTGAGCTATAAATAAATCAAAGCTGAAACATTCTTTCCTACATAAAATCTATGAGCCGATATCCATCCAAAGAAGAAAAATAAAATCAAAGTGGTTAATAGAGATCTATCACTTTTCATATAATGTATAATCCTTATTTTATACTAATTTATTATCATACTTAAATTATTTAAGATAAATGTTCTAAGAATAATAATTCTTGACTGCTTTTTAGATGATTGAGTAATTCTGTAAGATCACCGGTTAGAATAGTGTCTAGCTTGTGTAAAGTAAGTTTGATCCTGTGATCTGTAACACGATTTTCTTGAAAGTTATAGGTACGAATTTTTTCTGATCTATCACCAGAGCCAATTTGAGCTTTACGCTTTTCAGATTCTTCCCCTTGCCGTTTTTGTAATTCCATATCGTATAGGCGAGATTGAAGAACCATCATTGCTGAAGCCCTGTTTTGGATTTGAGAACGCCCATCTTGACAAGTAACGACTAATCCTGATGGAAGGTGAGTAATACGAACGGCAGATTCTGTTTTGTTAACATGTTGTCCGCCAGCACCGCTTGCTCGATAAACATCTATTTTGAGATCTTTTTCATCAATAGTTACATCTGTTTCGCTAGTTTCTGAAAGTACAGCTACAGATGCAGTAGAAGTGTGAATACGCCCACTAGATTCAGTTGTTGGGACGCGTTGAACTCTATGAACACCACTTTCTAATTTGAGAGCCCCAAAAACACCTTTACCACTAACCGTAAAAATAATTTCTTTGTAACCACCGACTCCAGCTTCACTAGAAGAAATAACTTCTATTTTCCAACGTTGTGTTTCGGCATAACGAGAGTACATACGGAAAAGATCACCAGCAAATAATGCTGCTTCATCACCACCAGCACCACCTCTAATTTCTACCAGAGCATTCTTATCTTTCATAGGATCTTGAGGGATGAGTAATAATAGAACATCTTGGTATGCTTTTTCTAATTGTTCTTTTAAAAGAGGCATCTCTTCTTTTGCAAGAGATCTTAGTTCGTTATCAGGAGAATTTAACCACTCTGAATATTCAGTGATAGTATTTTCTATTTGGTTATATTCATTATTTTTAGTAATAAAGTCATCGTAAGAAGCACGCTCTTTTGCTACTTTACCATACTCCCTATCAGAAGGGCTAAGAGAATTTAATTGGTTATCTAATTCTTTAATAAGAAGCAGTTTATCTCCAGATTTTGGGTGCATAAAAATTCCTTAAATAAATTTCGAGTGTGGATTGAGTTAATTTTTTTTAGTATAGCATAATGTAATGAAATTATCAAGGTTATATTAAATAGATAATTAATGTTCAAATTATTATTAATATATACTTTTTAAAGTATAATACTTGATAATTTTACTATAATAATATATGATTTGTGTAGTTAGTATTATAAAATGTTTACTTAAGGTGGTGGATACCATGAAAAAAAATATTTTTTTATTAGCATTGATGATTACCTCTTGTTCTTTTATTATTGATACAAATTATAATAATCTAGGACCAAGAAGCACACATATTCCTAATATTGATACAGGGAAAAAAATATTCTCAGAATTACGAGGTACTATGTGGAGATCAGAAGAGAATTCTAAAGACAAGGATACCTACCTATATATAGATATCAATGAAAATAAATATGCTATCAAAACTGAAAAAAAAAATATGGTGCCTAATAAGTATCCAGCAAATCATTCATATACATTGTTAGGTAAAGAAGAAGCGTTAGCATCAGCATCTTCTCTTAAATTTTATGATACAGTTATTTTTCAAGAACAAGATAACCGTAATCAATATATTGGCTTTCATTTGCAAAACAGTTGTACACTATATACTGCTGAATCTACAGGAAGTTCAACAGAATTGATCAATAATTTGGAGCAAAAAAAAGGTCGTAAATGGCGACTTTATAGATAATCGATAAAAATAAATCTTGTAATTTGTATAATTTCAAATATGTGTTATACTTTATATAGTGATATAAAAAATGAATTTTATCCTATCAGGAGGCCTCAAATGGCAAAAATAGCTATCAATGGTTTTGGGCGTATTGGACGCTGTACTTTGCGTGCTTATTTAGCGAATTATTCTAAAGCATACGAAATTGTTGCAATTAATGATCTAACAGATCCTGCAGTACTTGTTCACCTTTTCAAATATGATTCAACTTATGGACCATTTCAAGGTGATGTAAAATTAGAAGATGGATTTCTTGTAGTTGCTGGTAAAAAAATCAAGCTTCTTGCTGAAAGAGATGCAACAAAACTTCCTTGGAAAGAATTAGGGGTTGATATTGTTATTGAATCAACAGGTATTTTTACAACTCGTGAAGGTATGACTGCTCATATCACAGCTGGTGCAAAAAAAGTTCTTCTTTCTGCTCCTTCAAAAAGTGCTGATGATGTTGATTTGACAACTGTTATTGGTGTTAATCACAACTTAATCACAAAAGAAATGAAATTTATTTCTAATGCTTCTTGTACTACAAACTCTATGGCTGGTGTTGTAAAAGCTGTAAATGATGCTTTTGGTATTGTTTCTGGTTTCATGACTACTATTCATTCGTACACAATGGATCAAAAATTATTAGATAGTCCACATAGTGACTTAAGAAGAGCTCGTTCTGCCGCTGAAAATATTGTTCCTTCTTCTACTGGTGCTGCTAAAGCTATTGGTTTAGTAATTCCTGAATTAAAAGGAAAATTAGACGGTTGTTCATTACGCGTTCCAACACCAGTTGGATCTATTACAGATATGACTTTTGAAGTTTCTAAATCTACTTCTGTTGAAGAAGTAAACAAAGCTCTTCAAGCAGCTGCTACAGGATACCTAAAGGGAACTGTTGAATATTCAACTGATCCTTTGGTTCTTAAAGATATCGTAGGAAACCCACACTCAGGTATTGTTGACTCTAAGTTAACAGCTGTTGGTGGTGTTGATAAGAAAACAGTTAAAGTATTTTCATGGTATGATAACGAATGGGGATTCTCAAATCGTCTTGCTCACCTTTGTAAAATTGTTTCTGATTTTGTATAAAATTTTTCAATTAAACGACCTTCTTTATAGAGGGTCGTTTTTTTATATAGATTATTTTAAATAACTATGCTATAATTAACTATAAAATTATAAGAGGTTTAACATGATTCAAAGCATACAAAAAAATGAGGTTAAAGAGGTTCTTCCATTATTAGAATTGATGTATAATATTCATCAAGTCGAAATCCCTTATTTTATGAATCCATTGGAGTCACTAGATATTTTAGAAGATCGCCTTATGAAAATGATAGATTTGGATGGGTTTTATCAATTTGTGTATAAATTAGAAGATAAAATAATTGCTTATATGGATATTTCTAAATACGAAGCACATATAGATTTATTATTCCCTACAAAACCTTCCATCATTTTAGATACTTTAATTGTTCATCCTGATTATAGAGGTCAACATTTTGCTGAAGAAATGATAGAATTTGCGCGTCAGCACGCAAAAAGTTTAGGTTTTGCAACAATGGAACTTCATGCATTAACAGCTTTTAAAAATTTAAATAAATATTATCAAAAACATGGATTTAAAAATATATCCAATTATATGACATGTAAACTATAATAATTACTCTCTTTTGAGAGTTTTTTCTTTTTGTAGATACTTTTATATAAATATAGTATAATTTATACAATAAAAGATAGGGGTATTATAAATGATACGAAATACAAATCAACGCATGGTAGAATACCTCAAAGGTTTACTAATTCAACAAAATTTCAATGTATTTTCTGCGTCAACTAGTGATCAATCATGTAATGTGATTATAAGGAATATAAAAGAAAATAATATTCCGCAATATATGGAAATCCAAATGTTATCTCGTACAGAAGAATATAATAATGAATTAGTGATACCTGTGGATACAGATATCTCAAAAGGTTATTTTTGTTATTTCATTTTGTATTCTCTTGGTATGGGCAAAATGTGGTTACTCCGATCTGATGAGCTTATTAAACTCCGTAGTGAAGGTTTGGATGTAAGAGACACTAGTCCATATTTGGTGAAAAACTTTGATCGTTTGAAATTTCCAGAACTAACACTTGCTGAATATAAAAATAAATAACAATAATTTATACACAAAATAGCTATTTTGGCTAATTTGATATTATATATCTTGAGAAGAATTTAAAATCGAGTTATAATATTATCAGTATATTTACAAAAAATTAACTAATAATTAGGAGTTTAAAATGAAAGAATTAGAATTATCTTTAAAAACAATAGCACGAGATTTGGAAGCGAAAAAACAGTATATTACTTCTGAGGCTGTTACTATATCTGCATTGATAGATCCTTTGATTAAAGCATTAGATTATGATACAACAGACCCTCGTCAAATTCA
The DNA here is from genome assembly GCA_030154445.1 of Spirochaetota bacterium. Classification (NCBI taxonomy): domain Bacteria; kingdom Pseudomonadati; phylum Spirochaetota; species Spirochaetota bacterium. Next base: position 89,494 of record JAGUQW010000011.1, read on the forward strand.
TAGAGAGTACGATGCTGATGCTCGTATGAAAAAAGGTGAAAAGGTTGATATTGCTATTTTGAAAGATGGTAAACCTATTATTTTTATTGAATGTAAAAAATTAGGAGAATCCCTAAACAATCATGTTGGGCAGTTGAACTCTTATTTTGTAGCTGTTCCAGAATTGAATTATGCTATTTTAACAAATGGATCTGAGTATCGTTTTTATAAGGCGTCTAAAGAGAAAACAAATATTATGGAGTTAAACCCATTTTTAGTAATTGATATTACTAAGTCTCTTTCTACTTCTCAATTGCAAACCTTATTTACTTTTAATAGTACACAATTTGATCCAGACAAACTTAATAATACTATTGATTTATTAGCAACAGAAACAGCTATAAAAAAATTCATGAATAGTCTTTTAGAAAACTCTTTGACTTCAGATGATGAATTTACAAATTTAATAATTAAAGAGACTCCTTTTAAACATAAAAGAGGTGAATCAAGAAATAAATTTTCTGTATTAGCTAGTAAATATATTAAACAATGGCTTGATGAAATAGTAAGAGATCGTATTAACGAGATGGCCAAAAAACAAATTGAAGAAGAATCTAAAGAAAATATAATTCAAGAATCTAATATTGTTACAACGGAAGAAGAAATGGAAGCTTACTATATTATAAAAAGTATTTGTACAGAAAAAGTTGTATCAAGTAAAATTAACTATCAAGATTATCAAGGTTTTTTTAGTGTTTATTATGATGGTAAAAAAACAAAACATATTTGCAAATTATATCTAAATGATAGAAAAAAAGAAATTGAAATTATAGAGAATAAGCCTATATCCATTACAAGCTTAGATGATTTATATACTTTAAAAGATCAATTATTTACAAAACTAGAATCTTTACAATCATAATTATAATAAAATAAGTATCAAAGATACAGAGGAGTATTTTCATGGCTATTACAAAAAAAACCATCAAAGATATGGATTTAAAAGGTAAATCTGTAATTATGCGTGTAGATTTTAATGTCCCTATGACTGGAGACGCGCAGTCTAGAACTATCACTGACGATACTCGTGTTAAAGGTGCTTTACCAACAATCAAATATGCGCTTGAAAATGGAGCTAAAAAATTAGTATTGATGAGTCATCTCGGAGATCCAAAAAAAGAAGAAAAAAAAGCATCTGAAAAAGAAGGCTTTAATGCATCAACATTTGCTACAGAAATAGCTAAAAAATTATCTCTAAAACCTGTTGCTGAACACTTATCAACATTACTTGGTAAAACTGTAAAAATGGCACCAGCTACTTTTGGTGCTGATGTTGAAAAAATGATTGCTGAATTAAAAGATGGTGAAATTCTTATGCTTGAAAACACTCGTTTTAACAAAGAAGAAACTTCCAAAGATGCTACTGAAAGAGCTAAAATGGGTGAATCTTTGGCTAAAGGAATGGATGTTTTTATCAACGATGCTTTTGGTACAGCTCACAGAGCTCATGCTTCTACAGAGGCTATTGCCAAATTCTTACCTGCGGCTGCTGGATTATTAATGGAAAAAGAATTAAATTTCTTAGAAGATAAAGTCCTTAAAAATCCTGAACATCCCTTTGTTGCTATTGTTGGAGGCGCAAAAGTTTCTTCAAAAATCGGTGTTATTGAAAATTTGCTTGACAAAACTGATGCTATTATTATTGGTGGTGGGATGGCTTATACATTCTTCAAGGCAATGGGGTATAGTGTAGGTACTTCTTTAGTAGAAGATGATCAAATCGATACAGCAAAAAAAATTATGGCTGCTGCAAAAGCAAAAAATGTTAAATTTTTATTACCTACAGATGTAGTAGTAGCGGACAAATTTGCACCTGATGCAGCCTCACAAATTGTCAACGCTGATGCAATCCCTGAAGGCTGGATGGGATTAGATGCGGGTCCTAAATCTATTGAAGAAGTTATTGCTGTTCTTAAAACTGCAAAAACTATTTTTTGGAATGGACCTTTGGGTGTTTTTGAATTTGATAAATTTGCTAATGGTACCGATGCCGTTTCAAAAACTCTTGCTGAATTACCAAATGCATTAACTATTATTGGTGGTGGAGATTCTGTCGCAGCTGTTAATAAAGCTGGTTTAGCCGACAAAATGTCACATATTTCTACTGGTGGTGGGGCTTCTATGGAGCTTATTGAAGGTAAGGAAATGCCTGGTGTTGCAGCTCTTAATGATCTATCTTGCTCTTGTAACAAACATTAAGTAATTGATAATAATATCCCATTTACTATCTTAGTGAATGGGTATTTTTTTTGGAATAAGTTTAGACAAACACAAGGTTGATTAAAGATTTATATATATTGATTTTAAATGAAAATATATTATAATGTATTATATGCAGGACTATTTGTATGTATTTAAGAGTGCTATTTATATTCTTACTAACAAAGATTTTAAAAATCGTGTTAAAATAGGAATGACAAAGCGTTCTATAGAAGATTGTATCAAAAAATTAAATTCTACTAGAGTATCTCAACCTTTTTAAGTATATTTTACTAAAAAAGTTGAAAATTATAAAAATGTTGAAAAAAATCTTTATAATAAATTTATCAAATATCGTGTCAATCCAAAACGAGAATTTTTTAATATAGAACCTCAAGAAGCTTATGATGCCTTAAATAAATATGATGGTTTAATTGTTGTAGAAAGAGGGCGTCGTTCTAATTTTACTTTTACAGAATTAGATATCACCGTAGGAGAAGAATTAACATTCGAGGACGGGACAAAAGCTAAAGTAATAGAGGACAATTGAATAATATATAAAGAGGATATATATTCTTTGACAGGTTTGATAGCTGTTTTACAAAAAAATCAAATAGTAGTGGTATTCAAGTATTAAAATTTTAGTTTTATAAAGAGAAATTATTATCAGAAAGAAGAGAGAAAGATTAGTAAAATAATAATATTGTAGAATTTTTATTAATTTTCAATAATTATAGATTAAATAGTAAAATAAATAGAAATAGGAATTTATCATGAGAAATAAATCGAATATATTTGAGAGTTCATCTAAGGGTAACTTGGAAAGTGTGCAAGAATATATTGAAAAGGGCATTGATGTTAATACAAAAGATGATAAAGGTTTCACCCCTTTGATGAAAGCTGCAAGAAATGGACATTTGGAAGTAGTACAATATTTAATTGAAAAAGGTGCTGAGATTAATACTTTGGATAAAGATGGTAGAACAGCTTGGATGACAGCATCCAGATATGGGCAAATAGATGTCGTAGAATTTCTTACAAAAGATGGAGTTGATTTTAATACTCAGGATGATTTTTTCAAAAGCACAGCATTGATGTTTGCTTCTTATAATGGACATATGGAAGTTATTAAATATTTGATAGCAAATGGTGCTGATATTCATATTGAAAATGAAGATGGTGAAACAGCAGTAAAAATAGCTAGAAAAAATAGACATGTAGAAGTCACAAGATATTTAGTAGAGCAGGGAGCATAGATTATTACTCATAAACGAATTACTAAGCTATGAAAGTGACAAGAAAAAGAGGGAATTATGTCAGCTGTAACAATCCGTGTCGCAGATATACAAAATGATTTTCAATATATTATGCCATTACTCTATGATCTTCAAAAACAACATACACAGGCTCTTCCCAAGTTATTTCGAAATGTTAAAAGTTATGAAGAATTTATCACTCTTATAGAAGAGTTTGATGATCAAGAAGATAAGATAAGATTAGCTAAAGAATTAGATTTTTTTTTATTATTTGAAAAAGATAATATAGTAATAGCCTGTGCTTATGTTCAAGATAAAATACGAGTTACTGATATTGCTTTTTTAGGATCACATTATCTTTTTGTAGCTTGTTTTATCGTGGATTCTCTTTATAGAGGTCAAGGGTTGGGACAAATGTGTTTTACAAATCTCAAAAAATGGGCTATCAATAGAGGTTATACTCAAATAGAATTATCAGTTCTTCATAATAACAAATCAGCTATATCTTTATATGAAACTGCAGGATTAACAAAAGAATTGTTAACAATGAGTTGCAAATTAACAAGATCTATAGAAGAAAAATAATAAAATACTGTGTTGGTATAAGTTTGAGGATAATATTATGTCTCTATATATTTTTGAAACAGAAAGACTTGGTTTTCGTTTGTGGCAAAAAAAAGACACAACTCCTTTTATTAATTTGGGACAGGATGTAGCTGGAATGATTTTTTTCTCTCGTCTTTATACGCCTGCAGAATCTTATGCTAAAATGTGTGAATATATTGTTTTTTTAGAAGATCATGGTTATGGTTTTTGGGCAGTAGATTACAAAGAAAATGGTGAATTTATTGGAACGATAGGATTTAATCACCCTAGTATTGAAGCTTTTTTTACTCCTTGTGTCCAAATCGGCTGGTGTTTAAAAAAAGAATATTGGGGACAAGGTCTGGCTACAGAAGGGGCAAAAGCTGCCTTAGAGTATATTGAGAAGCATAGTGATCTTTCTGAAATATATGCGTATACTATCAAACAAAATCAACCCTCAATTAATGTAATGCAAAAGATACACATGGAATTTCTAGAAGAATTTGTACCGAAGTACGGTGATGAAACAGTTAAATATGTAGCTTTTCATAAACTGTTAAATAAAAAATAAATAAAGGCTTATCTTATGTTAGAAAACCACCAAGTTTATCTTTTTGAGACAGAGCGATTGGGATTTCGATATTGGGAAATAGAAGATAGTTCGTTTTATATTTCTTTGTGTCAAAATAGTGATGTGATGAAATTTTTTCCTAAAGTATTATCTGATCAAGACGCTGTAGGGGAAATGTTTTATTTAGATGATCAGCTAAGAGATAATGGTTTTGGTTTTTGGGCTGTAGAAGAAAAATTGACAAAAACATTGATAGGTACTATAGGAATACAAAAAGTTCCTTTTGAAGCTTTTTTTACACCAGCGATGGAGATAGGATGGCGAATAGCCACAAAATATTGGAAGCAAGGAATTGCTATAGAAGCAGCTACTCGTGTATTAAAATATGCCCAAGAAAAAAATATTACGAACAAGATAGTATCTTTTACTGCAAAAAATAATATTTCGTCTCAAGCAGTAATGAAAAAATTAAAAATGTCTTATGTAAGTGAATTTAATCACCCTAAATTAGACAAAGATCACCCTTTGTCGGTACATATATTATATGAGAAATATTTATAATAGAATTATTAAAAATAAGAGATATTTTTTATGGAAGGAATGATTTATATATTTAATAATAAGGAGTATAGATGACTTTTTTAGAATTAATTGAACGCGTATTACAAGAAAGTGATATACCATTACATTATAAACAGATTTGGACTAATGCGGTTGATAAAGGCTATGATAAACAATTACCCATTCCGAATCAGGGAAGCCGTCTAACACCATGGGATACTATAGGAGCACGCTTATCTGTTGATAGAAAAAAACAAGATTCTATTTTTATAAAAACAGATAAAGGTTTTTTTTGGCTCAAATCTAAAATAACACCTGATAAAGACTTAGAGCAATTAGAAAAAAAGAGTGAACATGATTATGAAAAATCTATAGGTATTGAAAAAATAAAAGAAAAAGATCTTCATGTTATTCTTACTCAATATCTTTATAATCAATCAATCTATACCAAAACAATCAATGCTAGTACTAGCTCTTCCAAATTAGGAGAAATGAAATGGGGTACTCCTGATATGGTTGGAGTGATATTTTCAGAATTTCTTCCAATACTCAAGAAAATATGTACACAATTAAATATCAATACGATAGAATTTTTTGCTTATGAATTAAAAGTAAAATTAAATTCTTCTAATTTAACAGAGTACTTTTTTCAAGCAGTGTCAAATTCATCATGGGCAAATGAAGCTTGGTTAGTAGCTTTAGATATTCAAGAAGATATTTCTGCTGAATTAGAAAGATTAAATCAATCTTTTGGTGTTGGAATATTGAAATTAGATCTTAATAATCCAGATAGTTCTAAAGTTCTTTATCCTGCGAAAAAAAGAAACTCTTTAGATCTGAATACAATGAATAAATTAATAAATAATAAGGATTTTGATAGTTTTTTACAGAATATAAGTAGTGTTATTACTGCCGATGATAAAGAAAAACGATTAGAAGAGTTGATTATATTAAAACAATTAGATACTTTTAGTACAAAAGAATAAAAATTATTAATATTATATAAAATGTGTCAATAGCACAAAGGAGAAAATATGAAATCATTAATGGCTGGAAATTGGAAAATGCATAAAACTATCGCTGAAGGGGTAGCATTTGTCAATGAATTAAAAAAACAACTGCAGGACAGACCTGAGCGTGGGGTACTTATATGTGTGCCAGCTACAATGTTGCATGCTGTTGCAGAAGCAGCTAAAGGATCTGCTATCATGGTAGGATCTGAAGATATGTATTTTGAAGACAAAGGTGCTTTTACTGGTGAAATTTCACCTTTAATGGTAAAAGATGCTGGAGCAACAGTAACATTAGTAGGTCATTCTGAAAGACGCGTTATTTTTGGAGAAACAGATCTTGTAGTAAACAAAAAAATCAAAGCTGCACTAGCTCATGGTATTTTACCTGTATTATGTGTTGGTGAAAGTTTGGAAGAGCGTGAAGCTGGAAAATTAGAACTTGTACTATCTACACAAATTAAAGGGGCTTTTGAAGGTATTTCTGCTGCCGATGCAAGTAAAATCGTTATTGCTTATGAACCTGTGTGGGCTATAGGAACTGGTAAAACAGCATCGCCTCAAGATGCTGATGATGCTCATGGAATGGCTCGCATGATTGTTTCTAGTATTTATGGAAGTGATCTTGCTGACAATATGGCTATTCTTTATGGTGGATCTGTAAAAGCTGATAATGTTGATGAATTAATGGCTATGGAAAATATTAATGGTGCATTAGTTGGTGGTGCTTCTCTCGAAGTAGAAAGTTTTGCTCGTATTGCTAATTTTACTTGTGGTGGTAATTGTTCTTGCGCTAATAAATAATACATTATATAATAAAAAAAGACCCTAGTTTTATAATAAGCTAGGGTCTTTTATTTATTTATATTTATACAAATAATTTTTTAAATTTCTTGGAAAATTATAAGATACAGTATACTGTTCTTTATCTATAATATTTTGATGAATCCATTTAGTTTTATCAAAACCACTACTACCAGAAGTATCTTCAGTAGTTGCCAATAATACTGTCATCTCATCTTGTACAGTTTTAATTTTAGTATTATATGCGGTAGCAGAGCTATGATGTTTTGCAGCAACTAAGTTATAGTAAATTTTGTTATTAGCGACTAATCCATATATAATAAAAAAATTATCATCTTGTATTTGTAATTCTGTAGGAGTATCTTTGATTATTTTATAATAGTATAAAGTACCTGATGGTATAAATTCATAAGATTGATCATATCTAGTATTTTGAAGAAATCTATTATCTTTATCTAGAAGAAAAACACTAAAAGAGTAATTCTTACCATTTAGTGTTTTCCAAACAGTTTTATTTAATTTTTCAGATAAATTTTTTGTAGCAGATTTGAGAACAGGCAAGCCTACATGATTTTTGTTAAAGTGCTTTGTAACTGAATTTTTTTGTGAAGTACTTGGATCTTGGGGTGAAGTACTTGGATCTTTGGAATTTGAAGATGACATACTACAAGCACTTGTAAACAATATAAATATTAATATATTTCTCATATCTTATCCTCACTTTTTTATTTATTATAATGTATAATTGTTGTTAATTCAATACCATAGATTTATTTTTCACTAAAAAAACACCCTATACAATACGAACAGGGTGTTTTTTCTATTAAATTTATAATTAAAATCCAGAATCTGGAGTATGACCTTTTGAAGAATCATCACGATCGTTTTTGTAGCTACGATCTCCTTTGTATCCACCACGATCTCCACCGCCATTGTATCCACCACGATCTCCACCACGGTCTCCAAAATTACGACGCTCACGACGAGGTTCTTCAACATCTTTGTTTATTTGATAAACATTAATACGTTTTTTCTCATCTACATTTTTGAAGAATACAGTAATATTATCTCCAATTTCTAAAGAATGAAGATCTGCTTCCATTTTTGATATATGAAGAAGAGCTTGAGTTCCTGGTAATATTTCTAAAAATACACCAAATGCTTCTTTACGAGTAATAGGACCTGTGATAGCTTCGTCTGGATTAAAACCTTTTGTTAAGCGTTCAATAACTTTCATATTAGCTTCAATTTGATCTAGATCGTTTCCAGAAATTGTAACAGTACCATTATCATCGATATTGATTTCTGTATCAAACTCTACCATCATTTTTTTGATTACACGACCACCAGAACCGATAACATTTCCGATTTGATCTGTCTCAATAGACATTTTTTGTACTTTAGGTGCTGAATTAGACACAGTTGACCTTCCTTCTATAATTGTTTTTTCCATAATTTTTAATATATGCATTCTTCCTTCTTTGGCTTGAGAAAGAGCTTTTTTCATAATTTCTTCTGGTATTCCAGCTGTTTTAAGATCCATTTGAATTGCTGTAATTCCGTGTACAGAACCAGCTACTTTGAAATCCATATCTCCATGATGGTCTTCTAACCCTTGAATATCAGAAAGAACAGTGTAATCATTAGTGCTTTTATCCCATACGAGACCCATAGCGATACCAGCTACAGGAGCTTTTAGAGGAACGCCAGCAGCCATCATAGACAAAGATCCTGAACAGACAGATGCCATAGATGATGATCCATTAGATTCTGTAATTTCTGATACAAAACGAATAGTGTAAGGAAACACATTAGAGTCTGGAAGAACAGCTACAAGAGCTCTTTCTGCAAGATATCCATGTCCGATCTCACGGCGTGATAATCCACCAAGACGCTTCACTTCACCTACAGAATATGGTGGAAAGTTATAATGAAGGAAAAAACGCTTGGAATATACTGCTTTGTTTTCTACAGAATCAATAAGCAATTCATCTTTTGGCATACCGAGAGTAACCACACCTAAACTTTGTGTTTGACCACGCGTAAATAATGCAGAGCCGTGGAGTCCTTTGAAAAGATCCAACTCTATGTTAATAGGACGAATTTCTGTAAGCTTACGACCATCAGTACGAACTTTTTCAATAAGAATTTGATGCCGAATAATTTCGACTTCCCAATTTTCAAGCATATGTTTTAATTCTCTATGAGCTTCATGGTCTTTGTCAATTTGAAAATGAGCAAAAGTATTTGTAAATACATTCTTAAGATTAGAAGATCGACGATGTTTGTCATTTTCATTAGAGATTTCTTTAATTTTATTATAAGCAAATTCTTTAAATGCTTTTTTCTGCTCTTCTGTGAATTTAGATTCTGGAACTATTACTTCTAATTTGGTAGGATTTACTAGTTTTGCAAATTCTTCTATCATAATAATTTGTTCAAGGATTGATTTTTGAGCGATGTTTAATGCTTCAAGAATAATTTCTTCTGAAACTTCATCACCGCCACCCTCAACCATACAAACACCAGCTCTAGTTCCACCAACAAGCATATCTAGTTTGGAAGCTTTAATATTTTCTAAACTAGGATTGATTTTGAATCCCCAATCTGGATGCCAAGCAATTTTTACACCACTAGTTAGTTCTTGTAAAGGTATTGGTGAGATCGCAAGAGCTGCTGCTGCTCCTAAAATACCCATTCCCTCTGTAGTATAAGTAAGATCAGAATCAATAAGTGTTACAATTATTTGAACTTCATTTCTAAAACCTGCAGGGAATAAAGGTCGGATAGGCCTGTCTATTTGTCTAGCCATTAGAGTAGAATTATCAGAAGGTTTTGCTTCACGACGGAAGAATCCACCAGGAATACGCCCTACAGAGTAAAATTTCTCTTGAAAATGTACAGTTAATGGAAAGAAATCACCATCTGTTGGATCTGAAGAAGAGCATACGGTAACTAACATAGCATTACCTGCATATCTTACAATTACTCCACCACCAGCTTGACGAGCAATTTTTCCTGTTTCGAGAGAGATTTCATGTTCTCCGATTTTACGGGAAATAGTTTTGATATTAAACAATCAAATACTCCTGTAAATAGTTTTATTGTTATTTGAAATAACAAATAATATCTGATTTAAATAACTGTTTTATAAAAGATTTATTAAATTAGATTTTTTTGTAATATTCGTAATATATATTAATATATTAAAATGATTTATTATTTTAATATATTTTTAATATTTTTGCAATATATTTACAAGTTATTAATCGTAATATTAATAACTGATATTATTACTGCCTATTATTTGCCATAATTGACATAAATTTACGCATCTGTTATACTGATAATTATACAAAAGGAGTTAATTTCATGATAAAACTTATTGGTGTATTAATAATCTTAATCGGATCTATTCTTAAATTAGATATAATAGCTGTTGTTATTTTAGCTGGTGTTATTACAGGTTTAGTCTCAGGATTAAATATTACAGAATTACTTACGATTTTGGGAGAATCATTTTTTAATACAAGATATATGTCTATTTTTCTTTTCACGCTTCCTGTTTTAGGAGTTTTAGAAAAAAATGGATTAAAAAATACAGCTACTCGATTAATTACAAAGATTAAAACGGCAACAACAGATAATATCCTTAATTTTTATACTTTTGCTCGTATTACAATGACTATGTTTGGTATTCGATTGGGAGGGCATATTCAATTTGTTAGACCTATTTTGTACCCTATGTTAGAAAGTGTTGCTAATAAACAGCATGATTTATCACAAGATAAAGAAGATACACTAAAAGCAATGGCTTGTGCTGTTGATAACTATGCTAATTTTTTTGGTCAAAATGTTTTTATTGCTAATGCTGGGGTGTTGTTAATTGTTGGTACTTTACAAGAAATGGGTATACCTGTTCTTAATGTCGATGTAGCTAAAGTATCATTTTATATAGCGTTTTCAGTTATTTTGTTAACTCCTCTTCAAACGATGATGGTCAAAAAATATTTACAAAGGAAAGACTAATGCAATCAATAATTTTAGAAATAATGTATATTTTTGGTGGTGGTGTAGCTCTTAGTACTGGATTTTATGCCTTGAAAGACAAAGATAATACAGCTCGTGTTGGAACAACAATCTTTTGGTTATTATTTGGTACTATATTTGTAGTAGGTAAATATATCCCCTCTTTAGTTATTGGTATTTTTGTGTTAATTATGGGATTTCTAACAGCTACAAAACAAGTTAAAATGTCTGTAATGTCAGATTCTTCAGCAGAATATAAACAATTAAAAAGCTTAGAAGTAGGTAATAATATTTGGATTCCTACTTTATGTATAGGTGTGGGAGCTATAATACTAGCTTCGTTCGAAAATATAGGTGGTTTAGCTGGTTTAGGGATAAGCTCTCTTGTAGCATTTTTAATAGCTATATATCTTACTAAAGATTCTATAAAAACAGGTTATTTTCATGATGCTCCAAGACTCCTTCATGGAATGGGAGCAGCTGTTATTTTACCACAATTATTAGGATCTTTGGGTGCTATTTTTTCAAAGGTAGGTGTTGGTGATGTAGTAGCAAATCTTATGTCTGGTCTTGTTCCTATTGGTAATCACTTACTTGGAGTTGTTTTGTATTGTGTTTCTATGGTACTGTTTACTATAATTATGGGTAATGGATTTGCAGCCTTTGCAGTGATTACTGCAGGTATAGGAATACCATTTGTAATCAATCAAGGTGGTGACCCAGCAGTTGTAGGGGCTTTAGGATTGACTGCAGGTTATTGTGGTACTTTGATGACACCTATGGCAGCTAATTTTAATGTGGTTCCAATTTCTATTCTGGAAATAAAAGATAAATATAAAATTATTAAAATTCAATTTCCATTCGCATTAATATTACTATGTTTGCATATTGTATTGATGTATTTTTTAGCATTTTAAGAGGTATTTAATGAAAGTTTTAGTTACGGGTTTTGACCCTTTTGGAAAAGATATTATTAATCCAGCTTGGGAAGCTGTAAAAGTACTTCCTAAAAAAATTGGTATAATTGATATAGTTACAGCTCAAATACCAACAATTTTTAAAGAGTCTATTGATTGTTTATTAGAGTTGGCAAAAAATGAAAAACCAGATGTAATTCTTTGTGTAGGGCAAGCTGGTGGTCGTTCTGATCTAACTATAGAAAGAATAGGGATTAATATTGATGATGCTCGTATTCCTGATAATAAAAACAATCAACCCATTGATATGCCTATTTATAAAGATGGATCAAATGCTTATTTTGTAAAATTACCTATTAAAAGTATGATGCAAAAAACAAGAGATGCTGAAATTCCTTGTTCTATTTCTAATACTGCAGGTACTTTTGTTTGTAATCATATTTTATATGCTTTATTATATCATATTGAAAAATCAAATATTGCTAAAGCTGGTGGATTTGTACATGTTCCTTATTTTCCATCTCAAGTTATTCTCAAACCAGGACAAGCATCAATGAGTACAGAGACTATTATCAATGGTTTGATAGCAATGATTAGTGCTATTGATTTAACAGAAAAAGATAGTGCCATCAATGCTGGTACAGAGCATTAAATAATATACTATATACAACAAAAATAACCCTCGCTCTTGAATTAAAGAGCGGGGGTGTTTTTATAGATTTATAACTATGCCATTAGTATGGTGTGATTAATGATAAAAGGAATTAACATGAATAATGATTTAGATATTAAAACATTTACAGAATGTTTAGAAATGAACGAAGAAGAAAAATTGGAACAACATCTATTATTAGGAAATGGTTTTAGTATTAGTTTTGATCCCAACTTTAGTTATTTGGCTTTGAATAATTCTACAGAAAACCCATTAAGAGATTTAATATCTAAATATAATAATCCTGAGATAGCAATGAGTCATTGTCATACTTATGAGAATAAAGAAAAAATCAAAATAACACAAGACGATATTAAGAAATCTATTGTAGAGAAAATTTTAGAATGTCATCCTAGATCTGTTTTTGATATAGATCCTAGATATACTAATCATTGTTATGAGAAATTTTTAAAGAATTTTGATAAAATATTTACTACTAATTTTGATTTATTGTTGTACAATACTATACTTCATAGAACTTATTGTGCCCATAAAAAAAATAATTTCATTGATGGATTTTATAAGAAAAGAGATGGTAATGCTCCAAAATATATTTTTCGTGATAGTCGTAAAAATAGTAAGAAAGCCTCTGTTCTTTATTTACATGGTGCGTTACACATATTTTCTGATATGATAGATTTGAAATACAAAGAATCTCTGTTTATTAATCATGCTGATAGTGATCAAAAAACCATGAAAATAGAAGATCCTACTACTGTTTTTAGACATAGATCTGGAGATATTAAAGGTAATATTAAAGAACAATTATTAGAAATATTTGAGAATCGATTGCCAATAATAGTAATGGCAGAAAATCATACTAAAAAATCATTAGAAATACGTTCAAATTCATATTTATCTACAGCTTTTGCATCATTTCAAAAGACAAATACAGGTCGAAAAAGAAGTTTATTCATCTTTGGGCATTCATTAGCTGATCAATTGGATACTCATATTTCTCATGAAATACAAGTATCTGGAAATATTAAATATATTTTTTATGGAATACATGTATCATCATTTGAATCACCAGAACAATTAGAAGCAGAAAAGAATAGAATTTATCAATTATTAATTCAAAACTCTCTTTCAAAAGATCCTCAATACCATAGAACATTATTTTTTTTTGATAGCTCAATAATGGATATTTGGGGTAAAAAAATCACTCAACAAGAAATAAATATTCCTATATCTTAATAGATAGAAATAGCTAAACAATCAGTGTTTGGTGGATAATCAAAAAAAACAAGCCAATTATACTGACTTGTTTTTTTTATATTTATTCTAAAGAATAAGATTTACTATTATAAGTAATAGTTGAAGTTGTTATTTTTTTATTCTCTCTGGAATAAAGTGTTAATATTCCATGCTTTTCTTGTTTATCTGTAGGATTTATTATAGTAAAAGAGTATGTTTGTTCATATTTGTTGAATGATACAAAAGCAAAATTTTTGATTGTATAGTCAATACCAGATCCTTCTGTAATGGTAAATTTATCTCCAGTAACAATAATTGTTTCCTTTAAAGGACTTTGGTAAGTACCATTTGGTAATGTTGTTATTTTTTCAGAATCTGCTAGAATTGAAGAACATGATACCATAAATAATAATAATAATATAATTATATTTTTTCTCATATATTTTTCCTAAAAATTTATTTATAAAAGAATATGAGCCAACATATTATATTGACTCATATTTATTTTTGATTAGAAAGAAGCACGAATTTTGAGACTTGCTACAATATTGTGAAAACGAGTCAAATCACATCTATGTAAGTAACGCAATAAACTTTTACGTTGTCCTACCAATTTTAAAAGACGACGCTTGGTTTTGTGATCTTTTTTAAATTGCTGTAAATGTTTAGACAAGTTAGTAATATACAAAGTTGTAAGAGCAATTTGAACTTCTGTTGAAGCTGTATCTGTTGGGTGCATTCGATATTTTTCGATAATAGCCTTTTTATCTTCAGCTGTAATCATGATGTTCCTCCGCGGACAATCGGTCAGTGACTAAGAAAGCCGATTCAATTTATTTTTATATCTCTCAGTCGCGAGACCCAAGGATATTTCCTTATAAGTATACAACATTTCTTTTAATTCTTCAAGTGATTTGAAAGTTTTTTCATCAAAAATTCGTTGAATAAAAATAACTTCTGCTGGTGTATTAGGTGGAATATCTCCGTGAGGAAAGTCTTCAATAACATGACTTTCTATACGAAGCTCTGTTCCATCTACTGTAGGTCTGTTACCTACATAGATAATAACAGGGTGTGTATGCTTATATATTTTTATTTCTCCAAAATACACTCCTGATTTTGGGATAATTTGTTTCGTAGGCAAAATATTTATAGTTGGAAAATTAATAGACCGACCAATTTTATTGCCTGATATAGTGTGAGAATAGATTGAATATTCTTTATTCAACATTGTGTTAGCAAGCGTCATATCTCCCTCTAAAATTAATTCTCTAATTGTAGAAGAGCGACATACTTGTTGATTAATGAATATGTCATCCAAAATAACATATTCGACCTGAGATCCTGAATATAGCTCTTGATTTTTAGATCCAATACGAAAATCTTTGCCTGAATAAATAATTAATTGATCTGATTTGCTTAACAAAATATCAATAAATTGTTTTTCTGTATAATTTTTTATAGATTCAAAATCAACAATAATAGTATGATCAGCATTGAGCTGTTCTAATATTTTCTTTTTTTGTTCTATAGGTAACAAAGTTCCCTTGAATTCGTTTTTAAGAAAAAATTCTTTAGGTATAGGATCAAAACTAAAAATCAGAGATTTTTCATTATTTTTTTTTGCTATATTAATAGCTTTAGTTATTAGTTGCTGATGTGCAAAATGTATACCATCAAAAGATCCTATAATTATATGCAACTTTGGTGAATATTGAAATTCATCAAGATGTTTATGAATCATAACTTCTCCAATTTTATAAAGTAATATTTTTTCTATGAGTCATAGGATTTATTTTTAATAAATGTGTTGATATCCCAAATAAAATAATTCCTAGAGTAAAAATAAATCCCCCTAGCAATAAAGCAAATAGCGGTGATTCAATTGTCAGATACCAATTATATAATGGGTTACATAAAATCCACAATGTAGTAGATAAGACACTGAAAATAATAGTGTTTTTCAAAAATACAAAATTGTATTTTTTTGTTTGAGGTAAGTAAAAGCTAATAATAATAAAACTGGTGATAAGAGTCAACCAACCTGCAATGAGATCAGCGTATACTAGTCCAATTCCACCCCAACCAAAAACGCGAGAAAAATGATAACCTAATATATTAAGAATAAAATTTACTACAATTAAAAAAAGAGGAAACATTGGCTTTTCTAGAGAGTAAAATAACTTGCCTATCATTATATTAAGAGACCAAGGGATAAGGATAGTGCTTAATATTTTTACAGCAGTAATAGTAGCATCAAGTAATTCTACAGTAAATAACCCTGTAGAACCAGAGAAAAATCGAGAAATATCTCTAAAAATAATATTTACAATAATATCAGGATAAATAAGAAAGAAGATCGCTATAGGAATAGAAGCAAACATAAAAAAAATCAATCCTTGAGTCCATGCTTCAGCAAGCTCTTCTTTGTTATCTTTTACTTTAGCAAACACGGGGAATATAGCCCCTGAAATAGCAACTCCAATAAACCCCACAGGAGCAATCATGATAGTATTTGCATTTCTAAGATAAGTCATAGAGCCTCTCGGTAAGTAGGAAGCAAAATATCCTAAGCCTATAGAAATACCAGATTGAGCAAGATAATTCAACGCAGTTGGAAAAAACAACTTCCAAAATGCTTTAATGTTATCAGATTTAAAATTCAAATAAAACTGATAACGAAAACCTATTATGTATAATTCGATACCTTCAGCAATACACTGAACAAATGAACCAATTACAATCGCCCAAGCTAAAGACATAACTCCTAGCTGCTTGTAAGTAAGGATAGGAAAAACAATAAAAACAATATTTGATAAGATAGGAGCGCTTGAAGATGAAATAAATTTCTCGTGTGCATTAAGAAGTCCCATAATGATAGAAAATAGTGAGAAAAAAATAGTAGAAAATAACATAATAGAGGTAAGTTTTACTATTTCATTGAATGCTTGAGCATCATTATTAAATCCAGGTAAAAAAGTTTTTGTCCACCAAGGAGTGACTGCAATACCTATAATAATAACTATAATAGAAATAATAAATAATTGATTTATTACATTAGAAGCAAATCGATCAGCTTCTATACTATTTTTATTTTTTTCTTTACTAAAGATTGGTAAAAAAGAATTAATTAGCGGTCCTTCTCCTAGAACTTTTCTTAATGATAAAATATTAGCATTTGCACTATAAAAAGTATCAGCACCAGCACCAAAAAGATAATTTACAATATTAAATTTGATGATTCCTGTAATCCGAGATAAAAAAGTTCCAAAAGCATTAATTAAGGTATTCTTCAGAGGAATGTAAGATTTTTTCATAAAAATTTCTAACCTTGTAAATATAAAAATTATTCCATACAGAAAATGCATGGAATAATTGTAGATCTATTTTGTATTTGTAATCAATTTGTTATTTTTTTGCTATTGCTTGATTTAAAGTGATAGCTGAGGTAATAACAATATCTTCAGCAAAACAACCACGAGACAGATCATTAATAGGAAGAGTCAACCCTTGTAATAAAGGTCCGAAAGCTTGAGCTTTATCAGAGAAACGCTGAACTAGTTTGTAGCCAATATTAGCAGCTCCAAGATTCGGAAATATCAAGACATTAGCTTTACCAGCAACAAGACTGTTAGGAGCTTTTAAAGAAGCTGTTTCTGGATCAATAGCAGCATCTAACTGTATTTCTCCTTCAAAGTCAAAATCGACACCTCTACTATGAAGAATATCACACGCTTCGACAACAATTTCTGTCTCAGAGCTTTTTGCAGAACCTAAAGTAGAGAAACTTAACATTGCTACTTTTGGCTCTATTTTTAATAATTCTCTAGCACATTGAGCAGAACCTATAGCAATATCAGCTAATTGTTCTGCAGTTGGTTTTGGTACAACAGCACAATCTCCAAAAACAAGACAACCATTAGTACCTAAAGATTTGTTAGAAACTTCCATTACCATAGTTCCAGATATTGTTTTTGATATTGGTTTTGCAAAGAAAATAGCAGCTCTTAATGTTTTTGATGTTGGTGAGAAACTCCCCGATACCATAGCATCACTGAAATTTTTGGAAAGCATTTTAGCCCCGAAGAAAACATCATCCGTCATTTCTTTTAGGGCTTGTTCTTCTGTCATTCCTTTGTGTTTTCGTTGCTCATAATACTCATGAGCGAATTCTTCTAATTTAGGATCTGATTGGAAATCAATGATATTGATATTTTTTAAATCTATATTATTAGCTTTAGCGATTTTTTGTAGTTGATCTGGATTTCCCAATACACTAACTTCTGAAGCGATTTTTAGATGCATAATTTCTTGTGCAGCAATGAGTACACGAGGATCATTACCTTCTGGAAGAAGAAGGCGTAAAGGAGTTTGCTGAGCACTATTAATAACTCTTTGAGCGAATGTTTCCATAATAAATATACCTACTTAAATGATTGTTTTATTAATTTGTGATATTATTCATCTCTTCCATTGAGAATATATAATAATCTTACTAATTGTAATAGTGTCATGACAGCACCAGCGACATAAGTCATTGCAGCTGCATTGAGCACTTTACGTGCTCCCATTAATTCTTGAGAATCTAAAGAACCATCATACTCTAATGCTTTTAATGCTCTACTACTTGCATCAAACTCAACAGGAAGAGTAACAACGGCGAAGACAAAGAATACACCATAACAAATAACACCAATTTCTAACAGATAAGGTAATCTAAGGAAGAAACCTGCAAAAATTAATACACTCCAAATAGTAGATGCAAATTGAGCAACAGGTGCAAAATTATTTCTAGCTATAAGCGGTGTATAAAGTTTGTGATGTTGAATAGCATGTCCAACTTCATGAGCAGCAACAGCAACAGCGGCTACGGAATTACTATTATAAGTGGCATCTGACAAACGCAAAATTTTGGATCTAGGATCGTAGTGGTCAGTAAGATCTCCTGCAACATGCTCTATAGAGACATCATCAATACCATTTTCATCTAAAATAAGTTTAGCCATTGCTACACCAGTAAGAGAGGTTGAGACCTTTTTCCAATGATTGAATGTCCATTGAATATTTAACTGAGCCCATAGAACCATGATAAATCCAGGGATGATAAAATATAGGGTATAATCTTTGAAAACAAAGATACCTACAGCTAAAAAAACTAAGTTTAGCATCATAAGAAACATAAACATAAACAGACTCCTTTTTATTATATATATATTATTAGATCTTTTTTTTCTAATTAAGATTCGTTATTTGAAATTTTTCTTGCAAAGCTCTACAAACATTTGCAGGAGCTTTGTTAGAAATATCTCCGCCTAAAGAGGCAATTTCTTTTACAATCGTTGAACTAACGAATAGTTGTCGTCCTTTAGCTGTAAAAAATATAGTATCAATCTGAGGATCAAGAGATCTATTAGTCTCTGCTATTTGAAGCTCATATTCAAAATCAGAAATAGCTCTCAATCCACGCACAATAATTTCAGCTTTGTTTTTTTTGGCAAATTCTACAATCAATCCTGTAAAAGATATTATTGTGATCTTGGGATTATTTGGAAATATTTCTTGCCATAATTGAACTCGTTCTTGTGCTGAAAAGAGAGTTTTTTTTGAGAAGTTATCACCAACAGCAATAATAAGCTCATCAAATATTTCTAATGCTCGGCGTGCAATATCTTCATGCCCTTTTGTTGGGGGATCAAAAGTACCAGGATAAATAGCTTTTTTCATATTTTGTTCCTAAGAAGTTGTAGTGATAGTTATGTCGTTTATCTTATTGATTTTTTCTGTTAAAGGGATAAAAACAGAATGAAAATCATCCTGTGCTAAGGAATAATTGATAATAATTTCTTTTTGATCAGGGAGATTTGAAATATCAAGTTTCAAAGTATTGATATTCCAAATTTGATTACCTGTATTTCTAAAAACAATAGAAATACCATAACGATATTTCTGATCAATAATAGTAGCGGTTATTTTTTTTGTGAAAGAAATTCGTACAGTTTTTGAACTTTCTTTAGCGAAAGATTCTGTATTATTCTGTCTTTTTTGTATTTGTAGAGCAATAATACCAATCGCTAAAATCGCTAAATAAAAATAATACAAATGTTTTGATTTTTGTTTGGCGATAGTGATATGATCTGGTTGACAATCGGTACAGATCTTACGCCTTCTTAAAGAAACCCTCTCATTTCGAGAAATACGATTTTTAATAGAAGGTATATCTTGGTATAATAAATCTTTTTCATCAGTATTCATTATCGTTATCCAATTTATTTTTTAATTTTTTATCAATACTAGTATTAATACTCATTCCATTATCTAGTATTGTTAATTGGTCATTTTGTGTATTATGAGATTCATTAGCAGTGATTTCTTCATTATTAAAATAATCATTTTTATCATCATTTGTTGATTCATTTTCTATATTTGTAACAATTTGCTCTTGAATATTTTGTAATATTTCGTTGTCTAATTTTTTTGTTTGTTGGTATATGTTGATGTTATCTTGTTTAGAAATTAGAAAAATTGATGATACTAAGTTATATGATGTTTGATTCATAGCTTGATAAAAACCAGGAAAACGACTAATTTTATCTTGATAATAACCCATAGAATTTTGTGCTATTTCTATTTTACTAGATGTTAGTAAATCGGTATTTTCTTCAAGAGCAAGAAATTCTAAATTTTCAAGATAAGGAATAGATCCTTTATAATCCAAAGACCAAGATTTTGCTTCAAAACGCCACACACTAGGTGATAATATAATATTATCATTAGAAAAATTAATTTTAGCTTTACGGATGATTTTTATAGTATGTACTTCATTTTTTGGAAATCCAATATCAGGTATTTGATTCCAATCTATATTGGCAGGCATTCCTCTATTTGGAGTTGTTTTAAGGCCTATATTTATATAATTAGTACCATTTAATATGATAATAGAATGTGAAAATTCAGGATCAGATAATGGTAATATATCGTCATTTGTTTGTGTGATAATAATATTAGGAGAAAAAAATAAAAATAAAAAATAAAAAACAATGTTCATTCTGGCCCCAAAATTTTGTATATTTTAAATATATTTGAAATAAAATTATTATATCTATACAATCATAACATATAATTATAAATTAATATAGTATTAGACATAAATTTCTATTTATTATAGTTTGTATTTTGTGGATAATACCTTATAGTATTGTGTTTAAAAATATTCTATTGTATAATTATAAATAAATTTATTTATAATATTTAAGGAACAATAGTGATGATAGATGTTTTTGTTTTAGGTGGTGAAAACCCTGTTTTTCTCAAAGAAGAACTTGATAAAATTATTTCAACTTTTTCTGAAAAAGACAGAGTTGTGTATTATGGAGATGAATTAATTTTAGAAGATTTCTTTGTAGACTTATTAACAGGATCTTTGTTTTCCGCTCGTCGTATGTTAATTGTTAGAAATGCTGATAAAACTAAAAGTGAATTTGAAAAACAATTATTAAATTATTTAAAAGATCCTTCTAGCGCTATTTGTTTGGTATTAGAATATCAAAAAATACCTACTAAAATATTAAATAGTGTTACTGAATTAGGTAACAAAAGAGCTGTCATCCATAATTTCAAAAAAGCATGGTCTCAGGATCAAAAGCGTTATGCACAAAGACGCTTAGGGGACAAAGGTATTTCTTCTTCTTCTTCTGTAATAGATTTACTTGTTACTTTTGCTGGAGAAGATATAGAAGAATTATCAGGAATGTTAGACAAATTGATTGCTTATATAGGTACAGACAAAAAATCAATTGATGAAAATGATATACAACATGTATTAGAAAGAGCTCAAAATTCTTCTATTTTTGATCTAATAGACGCTATTTTCAATCATGATATAGAAAGATCTCTCCAATCTTTGCACGATCTTCTTTATGTTGGGGAATCTTTTCCTGCCATAATAGCAATGTTTTATAGAGCAACCAAAATTATGTGGGCAGTAAAAACTGCTAAAAATGGACAAATACCAGCAGGATTTGCTGTTTCTCCTTATGAGTGGAGAAAGTACCAAACATTAGTGTCCAAAAACAATCTGCGTTTTTTATCTTCTTGTTTTGAATGCATTAGTGTTTTGGAGATAGAATCCAAAACCAAATCAACTCTGTTTACCCAAACTACTTTTGAAAAATTTTTGTGTGGTTTGTAGTATGTCCTATGTATTTATAATATTAATTTTCTTATTTAGTGCTAATGATTTTGTCAAACCTTTTAATGTGCCTATAGGGTTAACGATCAATCCTTATGGAAAAACTCCTTTATCAGGAATTTTCAAATTAGCACAAGAAAATAATTTACCGCTAACCATTACCGTGTTGGGCAAACAAAAAAGCATGTCGCTTTCTCATACTTTTGCTTCTCAGTATGGACATGAATTTCCTATACAAGGATTGTATCACAATAGAACAAATCAAATCTTGGTTTTTTTGGGAGATCAACAAATTCTAAATACTAATATTTTTATTAGTGATGTTTATATTAATCAGAGAGAAAAATACCCAAAAGTCAGATCCTCATATGTAAAAGTCCACTATGACAAATTAAAAAAATCAGATCCTTTTAATCAGGATTTTTATTTCCTTTATGACAATTACACTAATATTGTTGCTTATGATAGATTAGGTGATCTTCGTTATATCTATCAAAAAGATAATAATATCAATGCAATGGCTAGGATGGAATATAAGAATAATGAATTTTATTTTTATTTTGTAGATAAAAAAATGATAAAAATAAACTTACTAGGTCAAGAAATTTTTTCCTCTACAGAACAAATAAAAGTACACCATGATTTTTCTTATAAAGGCGCGGACAAAATGGTTTTAGCTCTTTCAGATAGAGGTGGGATGGAAGATAGACTTATACAAATAAATCCCAAAGGAAAAGTTATCAGAGATTTAATTTTTGGAGATTTATTTAGGAATACACTAGATCCATCTGATTGGGAAGAGCTCAATAAAACTATTTATGATACAAATAATATGAGTACGAATCGTATTACTAAAAAAGAAGAAAATATTGATTGGGCTCATGCGAATGCTATGGTCTATGATGAAAATACTGATATTATTTATTTATCCTTGAGACATCTAGGTGTTATTGCTGCCAAATACAAAGAATGGAAGATTTTATGGTGGTTAGCAGATAATAGGATGAATACACAACAAGGTAAGAACTATGGATTTGTACCCAGTTCTTTTGTCTATTTGGATCAGATCAAAGCTTTAGAACCCTATCGCTTGATTTCTTCTACTTATCCGAGAAATCAACATAGTTTGTTGTTGAGAAGTAATGGTAATTTATTAATGTTTGATAATCAAGGTGATAATGATATTAGTTTTATAGGGTCTCGTGTTTTGGAATATCAAATTACTCCAAATTCTAATGAACAAGGTGGACAAGCAACACTAATAAAAAATATCAAACATCCAAAAAGAGTTTATTCTCGTTTGCTTTCTGATGTTGATTTGATAGGCGATAATCACGAAAATTTACTAGTATTGTGGGGTTTTGATACGCTCTTAAATATTTTTCAAACCACAAGAATTGCTGAGTTTGATCGTGATGGCACACTTATTTTTGATATGAGTTTGCGAACAGAATGGGTATATAGAGTAGAAAAAAAACCTCTCTATCCTTATCAAGATACTAATAAGAAATATTCTATAGATGTATTAGAAAGGAAATTATTATAACTGAGAAAAAATATTAAAAAATAAATTGAGGAAGTTACTATGAAAATATCTATTGTTGTACCTGTATATAATGGAGAAAAGTTTTTAAAAGAATGTTTGGATTCATTAATCAATCAAACTCATAAAAATATAGAAATAGTAATTGTTAATGATGCTTCTACAGACAATACAAAGCAAATTATTCAAGAATATATGAGCAAAGATTCTCGTATTATCTATATTGAAAACAAAGAAAACATGAAGCTGTATGAAACACTGTGCATAGCTTATGAAAATGTCACAGGAGATTATATAACTGTTTGTGATGCGGATGATCTATTACATATTGAGGCTTGTACAATATTGTTAGCCAAAGCTATAGAAAGTAATGCAGATATTGTAACTTCTATTATATGGGGTCAGAAACTTGATAATAATATATATCCTCAATCTCAAGAAATAGATGCTGTATGGACTAATACTTCAAATAACCCTCAAGCTGTTTTGGAATCTTACTTTATTAATATAAAATATAAAAGGAATAAAACAGGTGGATTGATTAAGAGAGAAATTGTAAAAAAGTTTTTATTATATACTTTTAGAAATATAAAAGTCAATAAATTTGAAGATTGGATTTCTAGTCCTATTTTGTATGCTTGTTCTAATAAAAGAATTCATATCGATTCTCAGATATATGAATATCGTTTCAATCCAGACTCTGAAACACGAAGACAAAATGCTAAAGAACTAGTACATTACTTTAGAGAGTTTTCTATATGTTATGAATGTAATAAAAGTTTTTTCAAAACTATAAAAGTATGGGATATGATTAAAGATAGATTTATTAGAGATATGGAATTACATTTAAAAGGGTTCGTAAGAATAAGCTCATCTAGTGTAGAAGAATTGCCGTTAGAAGTGGTATCGATCATTAATGAATTTTCTGATACACTTAGAAGTATATTCATCAAAGTATATCTTGAGTTTTCATTGGAAAATTTTTGTGATGATGATTGTGTTAGTGAATCAGTAATCATGAGAAACAAATGGTATGATTTTGGTATGATGACGCGTAATCACAAAATTAAGCACCTTATAAAGTATATACTGAGAAAATTAGGTTTAAAATTTATCTACGAAAAATAGAATAATTTTATTAAGAAAACTAAAAAAATACAAAAACTGCCCTGTTGTTTAGGGAGTTTAAGGAGTAGACAATGAGTCTTTTAAAATTTCCACAAGGTGAATTAAGCGTAGATACTCAGCAAACATTTGCTGAGGTCTTAAAAACATTACGAGAAGATAGAGATCTCGCTAAAAAATTAGGTGTTAATGAACTACTCGATGCCACTATTGCTGTATTGGCAGATGGTATAGAAACTGATCTTAGTACAGCAATTAACAATACAAAATCAGTAGAATTTCTTACGCCTCAAGATTCTCAAGGGCTGGCTATTTATAGACATTCTATGGCTCATTTGATGGGACAAGCATTAATTCGTCTTCGACCTGGTACTAAAGCTGCAATCGGACCTATTATTAAAGATGGATTTTATTATGATTTTGATATTGTGGGTGAATTTGGAGAAAGTGATTTACCAGTTCTTCATAAAGAAATGATAAAAATAACCAAGGAATCGCTACCTATTACTAGAGAAGTATGGTTAAAATCTGATGCTATCAAATATTTTACAGAGCAAAATGATATTTATAAAGTAGAAATTCTAAACGATATTATCAAAGGTGGTGAGCCTGTTACTATTTATAAACAAGGTGAATTTTTAGATCTTTGTCGTGGGGTACATGTTCCCAATACAAGAGCTTTGAAATTTTTCAAATTACAAACGCTTGCTGGAGCGTATTGGAGAGGATCTGAAAACAATAAAATGCTTACTCGTATTTATGGTACTGCATGGGCTAGTAAAGAAGACTTAGATTCCTATCTTGAAAATATAGAAGAAGCTAAAAAAAGAGATCATCGTAAATTAGGAAAAGAGTTAAAATTATTTGGTTTTCATGAAGAGGGATTGGGCTTGCCTTTTTGGTATCCTAATGGGATGGTACTTAAAAATGAAATGCTAAAATTTATGAGAGAAGAATTAGATCAACGAGACTATATAGAAATTGAAACACCAACAATGCTCAAAACTTCTTTATGGGAAACTTCTGGACACATGGAAAACTACAAAGAAAATATGTTCTTTTCTTCAACCAAAGAGAATGAAACCCTTGCTCTAAAACCAATGAATTGCCCTGGTGGAATTATATGGTATAATAGTGAACCACATTCTTATAAAGAATTACCCTTAAGAGTGGCAGAGTTTGGTAAAGTACATCGATATGAAAGATCAGGACAACTCAATGGACTTATTCGTGTGCGTGGATTTACTCAAGATGACGCTCATGTATTTATGACACCGGAACAAATAGAAGATGAAATAGTTAATGCAATGGAACTTGTAGATCAAACTTACGCTACTTATGGTTTTGATTATAATATAGAGTTTTCTACTCGTCCTGACAAATCTATAGGCTCTGATGAAATGTGGGCTTTAGCAGAAAAATCATTAAAATCAGCCTTGGATCGTTTTGGTAAAAAATATACGCTCAACGAAGGGGATGGGGCATTCTATGGGCCTAAAATTGATTATCATCTAAAAGATGCTCTTGGGCGTACTCATCAA
Source organism: Spirochaetota bacterium (assembly GCA_030154445.1). Classification (NCBI taxonomy): domain Bacteria; kingdom Pseudomonadati; phylum Spirochaetota; species Spirochaetota bacterium. Next base: position 115,771 of record JAGUQW010000011.1, read on the forward strand.
TGTGGAACGATTCAACTAGATATGAATTTACCAGAGCGTTTTGGTATGACTTATACAGGATCAGATGGAGCAGCACATATTTTGGTGATGATACATAGAGCTATTTATGGAAGTTTGGAACGATTTGCTGGAATCTTGATAGAGCATTTTGGGGGTAAATTTCCAGTATGGCTTGCTCCTATACAAGTCCGAATTTTGTCTGTTTCTGAAAAGTTTAACGAATATGGGATTGAAATAAGAAATATTCTCAAAAAATCTGGAATTAGAACAGAGATTGACAAATCTAATGAAAAATTAGGGTACAAAATCAGACAAGCAACAATGTCGAAAGTTCCTTATATAATTGTATTGGGTGAAAAAGAAATGACAGAACATACCGTTTCGCCGAGACATTATACTAGAGGTGAGGAGACTGCTATATCTGTAGACTCTTTTATTCAACAAGTAAAAAAAGAGATACATACAAGAACAAATATTTAGTAATATCAATAAAAAACCACTTTCTTTAATTACAGAAGGTGGTTTTTATTTTGGTATTTTATAGGTGGGTGGAAACCTTGATATATTAAATATTAGTAAATTATTAAATAATAGTATTCTATTTAATAAAAATAATGTATAATAACAGAATAGAATTATTGAGGAATAACAATGCACAATCTAAGAACTAAACTACAGCGTTTTAACAAATGTAAATATACTCTCTATTATGGATTATTAGGAGAATATAACTTCGAAAAATTCATTCTTAGTATAGATCAGGTACAAGCTGATCCTTTTGCTCAACCATCCAAAATGACGATTAAAGTTCCTTTTCAGAATACAGAATTTGATCCTAGCTTGATTGCAAATCCTGTTCGTTTGTATTCTTTTTGTGATGCTATAGGAAGGATATTTGCACAAAATGTGCGTATTATGACAAAAGATGACAAAGGTTCTGGTAATGGTGGTTTTTGTGGTATTCGTTATGGTGCTCAAAAAGTTATAGAAGGCAACTCAGTTATTATCAAAGATGATTGTATAGAGCTTAAAATATTGATAGGATTACCAGCTTTTGGACGGACAATAGCAGGGAATGAAGCCCAAGAATTGTTGTTAGAAGAGTTACCTAATGTTATTCAAAAAACATTATTAGAAGCAAAACAAGAAAATGATTATTTGTTAAAATTTGTCCAAATAACAGAAAGACAACATTGGCTTAGAGAAGAGTGTCGAAACAAAAATATTGTTACCTTTATTGCTAATGATTCTGTTTTGGCGAGAGCTTCAGCTATCAACGACAAGCCGATGTCTCATCAAAAAGCTAGAGCATTCCTATCACCAAAAGAATTAGAACAAACAATTACTTTACAAGATGGATTTCAAATTACAGGGATGGCTATTCCAAAAGGTATTACCTTAATTGCTGGTGGTGGTTTTCATGGTAAATCCACATTACTTACTGCTATTTCTAATGCTATTTATAATCACATACTAGGTGATGGTAGAGAATACTGTGTCACTGATGATAGTGCGGTTTTCTTAAGAGCTGAAGATGGTCGTTTTATTGAAGGAATAGATATATCACCTTTTATTCATAATTTACCAGAATACAAATCTTCTACATTTTTCCAAACAGATAATGCCAGTGGATCTTCATCTCAGGCAGCTAATTTGATTGAATCTTTAGAAATGGGTTCTAAATTGATTTTAATAGATGAAGATATCTCAGCAACTAATTTTCTCATCAGAGATTCCAGAATGAGAAATCTAGTGCCTGATTATAAAGAAACAATTACACCATTGATTGCTCATATGAATAATCTCAAAAAACAGGGTGTTTCACTAATTATGGTTACGGGTGCTTTGGGTGATTTTATGAATATTGCTGATAGAGTAATTGTCGCTGATAACTATGACTATACGGATCAAACACAAAAGGCAAAAGAGATTATGAAACAAAATCCTATGGAAAAAATCAACGCTCCTGTTTTTGAAACTAGAAATAATAGAGTTATCATGGGTAATAGTGTTAGTTTTGTGGGTAAAAAAGGAATGGCATTAATAGATGGTGAAAAGGGGCATGTAAAGTTTGGTAGAGAATCTATAGATCTTAGTGCCTGGCATCATATTTATGATTTTTCACAATATGGTACTTTGGCAGCAGTACTGGCTTATGCCAAAGAAAAAGAATATCTAAATCAAAGTCCTAAAGAAGTTTGGGATCGAGTATCAAAAGATATAGAGAAATACGGTTGGGAAATTTTTTCAAGAGTTGGTTTTGATCATTTATCTCCAAGGCAAATAGATAGAAAATCAAAACAAAGTAGTGACAAATTAGAAAAAACTAGAGCTTGGCGTTATATTGTTAAGACAAGACCTTTGGATTGGCATGCAGCATTATGTAGATTAAGAGCTTTGCAATGTAAAGAACAAAGTACTAAATAATAAAATAATTAATACGATATATAAAATATTATAAATTATGATAGTAAAGAGGTAATATATATGAAGTACTCTTCATTATTTCGTCAAATTAAAAATTATCCTACAGAAGGAATTTTATTTGAAGATGTGACTACTTATTGGAAAGATGCGGATGCTTTTGCTTATAGTATTACTCAAATTATTGAGCATTTTAAAAACAAAGGTATTACTAAAATTGTTGGTTTAGAAGCTAGAGGATTTGTGATAGCTGCTCCAGTTGCTGTTGGCTTGCATACAGGTTTTGTACCTATACGAAAACCTGGAAAATTACCAGCAGAACTTATTTCACGATCTTATTCTTTAGAATATGGAGAAAATAGTTTAGAGATCCATAAAGATGCAATTAATGTTGGTGATAAAGTGTTAATTTGTGATGATATTTTAGCTACAGGTGGTACTTTAGAAGCTGCAGAACAAATGGTTCTTGAGTTGGGTGGTGAACTTGTAGGAATTGGATTGTTATCAGAATTAACATTTCTTAAAGGAAGAGACAAACTATGCACTAAAGATATATATTCTCTTTATCAAGTACAAAATTAATCTAAAAACACCCTAGTATAAACATAGGGTGTTTTTTATATATGATATATATTAAGCTAATTTGGATTGAATAGCTGCTAACCATATTGGAAAAGAATCACTATAATCATCATCGGCCATTTCAAGATCAACTAGTCTTTTTGATCCAGCTTTTTCTAAAAATGCATCAAAATCAATTCCAGCTTGACAAAATTGAGGAAAAGAAGTAGAGCCGATAGCAAATACAGCAAAAGAAGTGTTTGATAAATCTTCTTGAGTATTTGATAAAGTTTCATAAATGTTACTTGCATTACTAGGTGCTTCTCCATCACCCCAAGTACTAGTAATTATAAGGATGTTTTCTAATGTTTTCAAATCATTTACTGATACATCGCCTAAATCTTTTATAGAAGCTGTGTGTCCATTAGTATTTAAAAATTCACTAGCTTGTGATGCTAATGCTTGAGCATTTCCAGTCTCGGAACCGAATAATACAGATATATTCATTATGAACTCCCTCATTTTGTGATTATTTATTTAATTATAAAACTAAAGTGATAGTAATGTCAATTTTTTATTCATTGAATGTTTTTATATAGTTTCAAAGAGATGCTGCTAAAATTTTCATTATCCAAGACATTTCTGATGATGTAGTGTTACCAAGATGTCCAATACGAATAATTTTGTCGGCTAGCTCACCTTGACCACCAGTAATAATAATATTTTGATTATCCATTTTTTTTATAATTTCTTTAGGATTTGGTACAAAAAATCCACTAACACTCAAACTATTGTCAAAGTGATTTTGAACAACAGATGTTAATCCTAGTTCTTTTCCTGATTGTAGAGTAAATTGAGATAACTGTTGATAACGATCATAAATATTAGGAATTCCTTCTTGAATCATATGTTGAAGACTGGCCTGTAATCCTAATATTTGCATAATATTAGGTGTCCAAGATACTAATCCATCTTTCTGGATGAGCATTTCTTTCTGAAGATTAAAATAAAATTTAGGCAATGTCGAAGTTTTTATAGCTGGTAATAATTTTTCTCCACAATAAGAGAGAAAGGCTAAGCCTGAATCAATCATGAATCCTTTATGACCAGCTCCAAGACAAATATCGATTTTGTTTAATTCTTGGTCTATAGGACAGGTACTAACAGAACTAATAGCGTCTACTACAAAAAGTGTATCTGTAGGGGCAATAATTTTAGCATATTCTTTGATAGGTGCAAGTACACAGGTACTTGTTTCTGAATGACAAGTGGTAACTACTTTGGCATCAGGATGAATGTTGAGCGTTTGTTCTAATTGATCGGGTGATGGATAAGTACCACAAGGACTCTTGATACTAACTACATTACATTCAAAAGCTTGAGCTATATGACGAAAACGTTCACTAAATTTACCAAATTCTAAACAAATAACTTTGTCATTTGGTGATAAGATATTGATAAGAGCCATTTCCATTATTCCAGTTCCAGATGATGGCATAATAATACTAGGTATAGAGTTATTAAAAAAATGACTAAGAAGAGTGCTGCATTCTTTTTGAATATTAAAAAATTCTGATGATCGGTGATAATATACATTCTGCATTGCTTGATGAACAAAATCAGGTATATTTACAGGACCAGGGGTAGCAAGAAATTTTTTCATATGACAGCCACCTTTCTTAAATATATATGAATAGTTGTTTTAAGGAATAGAATTAGTTTGATCTGCATAGAAACCACTAACTGGTCTATTTTGTGCATTTCTATATTGTTTTGAATTATTTGGATCATAAATCCAAATGCCGTCTTTAACAAAAGAATACAAATATATTTCTTCAGAGTCTAATTCTAATTCGATTTCAAATATTCCTGCTCCTTTATGAGTAAGTTGATGAGAAAAAGGATTCCAATTATTAAAATCTCCAGCAATAGTAATAATATTAGCATTTGTATTTTGATATTGAAAAATATAAGTATTATTTGAGATCCAAAAAGGAAATTTTTTATTAGGAATAAAATCATTAGTTAGATTAAGAATAGATAATTTTTGTCGTCCCATATCAAATTCATGATTAGGATTAAGAGGATCGGTAATCCAAAATCCATCAACTTTAAAACGATATTTATATTTTCCAGCAGGGATACGATTTTTCAAAGAGAGTACCCAAATATTAGAACGAGATTCTTCCATTTGCAAATTTTTTTGCCAATTATTAAAATCACCGGCAATTTGTACAGATTTGGCAGGACCTTTGTAGAAAAAAAGAATAGAATTACTGAGAATCAAAGGAGATTGAAAATTGATATCAGAGATATCTTTTGTGAGAAAATCATTTATTTGACGAGCATCTGGTAGTATCATACGAGATTGTGAACTTATGATAGCAGGAAAGAGAAAAAATAAGAAATATATTTTAATTGGTTTCATAATGATATTATAATACTAAACAGTAAAAATATCAAAAATAATATGGTAAAAATTGCAGAGAAATGTTAAGTAAGCTACAATAATAAATAGGAGATAATAATGAATAATATCTTATTTGTACTAATAGATTCTATAGATAAAAATTTTTACTTGCGTTATCAAGATAAGCTTAGTAATATTCACCAAAAATTAGTAAGCAAATTAAATAATATAGATATACTAGTTGTTGGTCATCAAGATAGTTTAATCACTGATTTGAAGTTTTCTGATTCAAAATCTCTCTATCAATATATTGCTAAAAATGCACAACAAAGAGATGTTGTTATTTGTGATGCTTTTGCAGGATTACTTTCTTTAGTAGATACAGAAGATGTAGTTAATTATATGAGAAATAATCAATATGATGTTTGTCTAACAGAAAATATCCCTGATGGGCTAGTTCCTATGATTATTTCTCATGAATTTCTGGATGATTTTTGGAATTTTATTGAGAAAGATCAAGTTATACAATCTTCTTTAAAAGAACTGATTGACTGGGAATATAAAGGTATCGATGTAGGTGTATATTTGTCAGCTTCTTTGTTAATTATGGAAAGAATAGATTTTCTTCCCGTTAATAAAGGTGCTATAGAATATATTAGTAATTTGATGGATAATCCAAAATTATCTATTCATACGATAGATAATTTATTAATAGAAAAATCAGTGATGTTACGCCATAATCCTCAATATATAGCTATAGAAATTTCTTCACAATCAGATGGTTTTCATAGTAAATCTTTTTCAAATAAAGAGATGGGTATAGATCTTTTTAGAAAGATTATAACAGAAATTGATGAGTTATGTCCTGAAACATTGATATCTATAGGAGTATGGGGTGATCCTTTTTTGCACAGTGCTTTCATAGAATTATTTATGCTATTGAATACTATTTCAAATAAAGTGCTGATAGAATGCAGATCGCTCTGTTTAAATCAAGAATTTACAGATTTAGTTCTTGCTCGACCAAATACAGAATTAATTTTCGATGTTAGTTTTACCGTAGAATCACTTTTCAAACAGTACAAAAAAAATGCTCATAGCTTGGAACAAATTACTAATTTTATTAAATCATTACCTAATAAAGATCATGTTTGGGTACGCTTGACAAGATGTTTGGAAACTGAAGAAAGTATCAAATATTTTTTGACAGAATGGAAATATTTAAAAGTTTTAATTACAAAAGCTGATTCTTTTGGTATGGATAATAAAGTTGTTGATTTAGCTCCTATTAAGAGACATCCTTGTTTTGCTTTGAGAAGAGAGTTGACTATTTTAAATGATGGACGAGTATTGTTATGTCGTCAAGCAGATACCATTATTGGTTCTTTATTAGAAGAATCACTAATAAGCATTTGGGCAAAAAATCAGGTATCTTTTGATAAACATAAAAAACAAGAATACAAAATTTGCGATACTTGTAATAATTGTGATGATTGGTGGATTTGGAATTAAAAAATAAATGTTAATAAAATAATATTACTTCCGATAGATTATATAAGTAAATCTATAGAGGTATTTGTATGCTTGATTTCAATTATTTTCATATTCCTACACGCATTATTCAAGGCTATGAATGTTATACCAATTTAAGTGAATTATCAGAATTATTAAAAAAAAGAGTAATTATGGTAACAGATCAAAATCTTATGAATCTTGGTGCAACACAAAATCTTCGTCGTTTTATAGAAAATGTTTCTTATGGATTAATATTCCATCCAGTTTCTAATGAGTGTAGTGAAGGTGTTCAGGATGAGGCTATTTTATTAGCCAAAGAAAGTTGTGTACAAACAGTGGTAGGATTTGGAGACACTCATGTGTTATCTATTGCTCGAGCAATAGTACAATTTGCAAGTACAGATAACAATAAGATATCTTATATTGAAATTCCTTCGATTCCTTGTATTTATACAGGATTGTTAGAAACATACTATATTGCTTCAAATTATGAAACATTAAAAAAACCATATAAAGATCTAGAGTCAAGAGCTGATTGGTTAGTTTTAGATTCTTCTTATACTGAATTTAGTAGAGTAGATAATATTTTGAAATCTGCTATTCATAGCTTGTCTTATGCCTTGGATGCTTTATTTTCTCGTAATGTTACGATGCTTTCAGAGTCTTATGCATTAAAAGCAATAGAATTAATTGTTTCTGCTGGTAATAGATTACCAAATGAGCCAACTAATGTAAAACTCAAAAATGAATTAATGATGGGATCTTTGTTAGCAAGCTTTGCTATACAAAGTTCTAGTTTGGGTATTTGTGCAGGATTAGCGATGTCTTTGTCTAATTCTTTAGTTTGTTCCGAAATAGAAGGATCTGGGGCTGTCTTGATGAGTTCTCTCGAGTATTCGTTAGTATCTAATTTAGATAAATTTCAAAAAATTGCTCGTATTTTAGAAATTGAGGAAAGAGATCCTTTAGAAAGTAGTTTACAAGTATTAGGTGTTATTCATAATTTATTACAACAAATGGAAATACAACCTTTATCCTCTTATACCTTTACTTCTTCTATGTTAGATATTGTTGCCAAACAAGCATCACAATATCACTTTATGCTTGATTTATCTCGCCCAGCTGGTTTTTATGAATTAACTGATATACTAAATAATGCTGTGAAAAATGGTATTAATATGAATAGTGATCTTCAATCAGATGAGGTATCTTTAGATAATAGATCTAAGGAAAAAAATACTATTACTATATAAATGTTACAAAAATATTTCATTTTTTTCTATCTGTTTATTATAATTACTAATAATTTTTCATCTGAAATTTCTATTTTTTCTTATCAAGAATATCAAATCACTTCTTTTCCGAATATAGAGATTAACAATAAAAAAGAACGCTATGTTATTTCTTCTTATCAACAATATTTATATTTTGATTTTCCTGTAGAATTGTCTCCTTTTAGTAAAATAGCTGTATATGGAACTAAACAATATAATTCTAGTTATATTAATGTCCCGCAAAATATTGTTTGGTATCATTCGTTATTTCCGATATTGAATAAATTTTCTGTGTTTCGTATTGATATCACTAGAGAAATCATTAATTTATATCCTAAATCAGGAGCTTTAATTACAGCATTAATTTTAGGAAATAAAAGTTTTCTTGATGATGAGTTTATGGAATACATAAGATTTTCTGGATTAGCACATTTATTAGCTCTATCTGGATTACATTTGATTATTTTTATAATGTTTTTCATCTGGTTGTTTTCTTTGTTAGGTATGTCGAATAGATTTTTAGGAGTCAGCACATTACCATTTTCTCTTTTTTATTTATTTTTAGGTGGTTTAGGGATTTCTTTACAAAGAGCTGTTTTATTTCATTTCTTAAGTTCTTTTTTTTCTTATATAAGAATTCCTGTATTAAACACAAAAATATTTTTTATTGCTTTATTTGTTAATATGATTATTTCTCCCAACAATATATATTCCTTATCTTTTTGGTTAAGTTATATTTCCGTGGCAGGTATTGTTTTTTCCTATAAATTTTGGTATGATGTACTATCAAAATATATTATACCAGTAATAAACTCATATTTAGCTGTTTCTTTAGCAGCATTTATGTCAGTATCACCAATCTTGATTTTAGTATTTGGAGTACTCAACATATATTCAGTGTTTTCAAGTACAATTATTGTACCATTTATGCCTATACTGTTAATATTTTGTTTTTCAGCAGTATTTTTCAGTTACTATGGAATCTCATTTGAGATGCTAGATCAAATAATATTTTTATTTTATCGTTTTATTTATTTAATTGCAAAAATATTTTCTGAAATACCCATGGGTGTAATGTTTTTTCAAAATAAAATGATAGCTTCTGTAGTATTTATTTTGATCATGATAATAATGGTAACGATATTAAATAAAAAAAGGATTTGTGATGTGGGATGATACTAAATTAATCAATATGTTTGATATACTAAAAAATAGTCCTCAATTATCAGAAGCACCTGTTGTTTTTTTTATGAGTACCGTTGGAGATGGTCCTTTGAGAGTATTAGTGTCGACAATCCTTAGTTTAAGAACAAAAGATGAGGTTACCGGACCAGCCACTGTGCGATTATTCGATGTTGTGACAACACCAAAAGATATCAGTGATATATCGATAGAACAAATAGAAAAATTAATATATCCTGTCGGATTTTATAAAACTAAAGCAAGACAAATACATAAGATCGCTCATATATTGCAAGATACCTATGACTCTACAGTTCCTGCAGATTTGGATTTGTTATTAGAATTACCAGGAGTAGGCAGAAAAACAGCTAATTTAGTCATGGCAGTAGCTTTTGAAAAACCAGCTATTTGTGTTGATATCCATGTACATAGGATTTCTAATAGATTAGGGATCTGTAAAACCAAAAATCCAGAAGAAACAGAATTTTATTTGCGTGATACTGTTTCTCAAAATATTTGGAATGAATTTAATAGACCTTTAGTTGCCTTAGGTCAAGTAATTTGTCGTCCTATTTCTCCAAAATGTTCATTGTGCCCTATAGAAAATATGTGTGATAAGAAAATTATAAAAAATATAAAAGCCAATAAGAGGTAAGCAATGAATCTGTTTGTAGCTACTGAAAATAATAATTATATTGAAAAAATAAAAAAGTCGCTTAGTAAACACTATAAATTAACATTTATGGCAACTTTTGATGATTTTTTAAAAATATTTTCTGATAGTGATGAATTAGAATCTAATAAATATATTTTAGTATTGATAGATTATAAGTTATATCAAAAGTATGATATCACTTCATTTTTTAAAAAAGATGAAGTGATGACTTTTTTACCGATATTGTTATGTGATAATGTAGAAGATATTGATTTTTCTTATGTATTAGATACAAGAACATCATTAATGATATCTATGGCAACTATGACCAGTAAAGAGCTATATATACAAATAAAATTATCAATACATAATTTTTATAAAATTCAACAAATACATAATTATGCTTTTTTTGATCTTTTGACTAAGATTGGAAATAGAAGAACATTTATGAAGAATTTAGAATTATATTTTCAATATTTTAAATGTAATAAAACTTCTTTTTGTTTAGCTTTGATTGATTTAGATCATTTTAAATTTGTTAATGATACTTTTGGTCATTTGAAAGGAGACGATATTTTAGCGATTACTGCAGATATTATGCAAAAGAATTGTCGTAAAACAGATTTTCTTGCAAGAATAGGGGGTGAAGAGTTTGCTATTATTTTTCCTGCAACTACTTTAGAAGAAGCTTATGATGTGTTAGAAAAAATTAGATTATGTGTAGAAAAAACACAGGAAATGGATGAATCTGTGAAAATAACCTTAAGTGCAGGTCTGGTAAGTGTAAGAGAAGAATATACAGAATATACAGATCTATTTTTCAATGCTGATCTGCTACTATATAAAGCAAAAGATTTGGGTAGAAATATAATTTGTATATAAAAAAAAATAAAAATCTTAACAAGTTTAACAAGTTTTAACATCAAATTAAGACTATATATTATAAAAGAAACATTTGTTATAAAAACTTGTTAAGATTTACCCCAATTTCATTGACCTTATATTTTTATTGATTTATTAATAAAAATATAAGGTCATTATTTAGATTACATGGTTTTTGATTTATTAATGTTATAAACCAAAAAGAACAGATGAAAATTCACTATTTAATAGATCATCTAAACTTTCAATTTTGAATTCATTATATCTAGGATCATGAGGATCTTCAATTATTTGAGGAGAGGATCTTTCTTGATAAGTTTCTTCAGGTATTAAAATCGTATCAGGAATAGGTATATCTTCAGGTTCTGGCTCAGGCGCAGGTTCAGGTTCTGGAATATTTTCTAATTCGATAAGTTCAATTGGTTTTTTAATTTTACGCCTACGCTTTTTAGGAGTTGGCTTCGGTTCTTCTACTACAGGTTTAGGTTTCACGACAGGTTTAGGCTTAGGCTTAGGTTTAGGGGGTGCAACTTTCTCTACAACAATACGAGCAGGTTTAGGTTTAGTGACAGGCTTAGGCTTAGGTTTTTCTTTTTTAAAGTTTTTATTTAAATCTTTTAACAAATCATTTGCATTTTTTTTTGGTGCTACAACTTTTGGTTTTGGTTTTGGTTTTGCAGGGGTTGGTTTCCTTGTTGGAGCTTTGTATATAGGACGCACAGGTTTTTTAACCACAGGTTTTTTAACCACAGGTTTTTTAACCACAGGTTTTTTTTTCACACTAATTTTAAAGTCTTTAATATTTATATCTGTAAGTAAATATTTTGGAATGATAGGATTGTCATCGATAGGAACTTCGATAGGAATAGTTTTTTCAGGAATTTTTCTTCTACTTGCAATAGTTACTTGTAAAAAATCTGATCTTTGTTTAAAAGTCATATTTTTTAAATTATCTAATTGCGTAATATCAATTTCTTCATTTATTAGTATTTTTTTTTTAACAGTAGTATCGTTTTGTTTAGCTGAACTAATAGTCTTCATATATGATAAAAGATTCAACTTATTAGAATTTTTAGGCATATTAGTAGCAGAATTTTCTTTTGAAAATATAAGATATTGTTTGAATAATTGATCTGTAGCTAATCTAGGAAAAAAGAAGCCATCTAAAACATTAAATTTAATATATTGATATTCATCTAATACAATAGCTTTAGCATTTTGCTGTCTATAACTAATAATACCTCTACCTTTTTTGAGTACGAATTCATTAGTTCCATTATAAAAGAATCCAGCTCCTATACCATTTTCTATGACACTTGTAGTAATATCTGTGTTTATGATAAGACGTGATTTGTAATCAGGATGAGATTGATAAACCCATCTGCCAAATAAAACTAATAATTTACTTTGATAGATATTATTGGTGATTTGTGAAACATCTTCGAAGAAGAAAGATCCCATTCCTATTAATCGTATAGAGCTACCATCAGGATATTTGAGATCAATAGTACTGTTAGGTGAATTCAATCGGACAAAACTATTTGGTGATATGGAAATTCCCGCAGTTATGGGCGACCATACATGCGAATTTAAATATCGAGTTTGTATATCACCAACAGCGTCTTGAATAACTATTTTGTTTTTTTCAAAAATTTGTTCTTGAGCGTAAATATGCAACACATTAATAGAAAAGAGAATAAGTAAAAAAATATGTATATTATATTCCTTATAATCATTTGTTTTATTAATTATATCATACTAAGTAAAAAATAGAAAATTTATGAAAAGATTACTTTTTGAATATATATTGAAATATATTTGCTGTGATAGGTTTGGATCCAATAATAATATTAGGAGCAATTTGATGTTTTTTTGTTCTCATAAGATCCCTTATGGTTTGTGCAAATAACTTAGGGGTAATAGGATTAATTAATTTTTGTGTAATATTTTCGAAGCCAGCATTAGTATTAGTTCGTAAATTGATAATAATACGCCAAGGAGTAATAAACTCTTGCTGATTAAAAGGAGTATAAAACCACTCTTCATTATAAGGTGTGAGAGGGCTAAATGTATTTAAAATAGCATGAGACAAATCACTCATAGCATGTATTTCTTCTAAACTATGTTCTTGAGGTCTTAAGTTTTGTGATTTGGAACAAATAGTAATTTGCCCTGTTTTGCCACCTATTTCTACATATGCAAGAGCATGTGTATTTTCAGCGATCAATAAATTTTCCTGATTAATAGTAGTACAAACAAAATCTCTATAGAAAGTTGGGTTTTTTTTAGTAAGAGACGCTTCTCGTAAAAGAATATGTCCCCAAAAATCAATACCTAATATTTGTTTATGCCAATGTTCAATGGATGCACCAGCTTTGAAGAGCCAATTTTGAAATACGGTAACAAAGCTTAAAAATGGATTTCGTGTATGCATATCTGTAATAGCATTACAAATCATCTCAAAAGATATTCGATGATCTTGCCACGATATATAACCAGAATGTAATAATTCTGAAGACTTCGATGCTTTTGGTAAATAATGTCTTCCAGAAGTTAATAATTCGTGAAACCCATTATAAAAATATTCACACATTTTTTTTTGTTCAGTAATAGAAAAATCTTCAAGATATTGATTGTTTTTTTGTAATTTTAGTTGAAGAAGTTTTTCAAAAGAATTTCTTATTTGAGAATTATCAAAGGCACAATCCATTCTATGAATATCTTTCTGCGTGGTTGTGATATGATATTTTTCTTGCCAATAATTATAACTAATAATTTCAAATAAATTAGCTTGTCTTCTAAATAAAACATCTTGAGTATCTTGTTGTAGCGTAGGATATTCAAGATAAGAAATTTGATCCTGTGATTTGATTGCTCTTATTTTTTCAGGAGTTGTTAAAAAATTTTGCCCTAAACAAAAAGGGCAATAATGTTCTTCAAATCCTATAGTCGTTGGATTTATATTGACAGGATTTTCATTAAATATAAAAATAGGAGCGGTTCTACAAGGACTATAGATAGTATGCTGATCAAAAATAGGGTGATAATAATTTTCTATACCAAAATTATCTTTTGAAATCCAATGTTGATTTTTCATAAACACCTTTCTTTAATAATATAATTATTTTTTTGTATTGAAATAGCGAAATGCAAAAGAAAATGTTACTAAAAAAATAGATCCCCATAATATATTAGGAGTAACAGGATCCATAAAAGGATTGCCTATAGTTACAAATTCATAAATAGTAAATATACTAATAAGGGCTACAAAACTCAAAAAAAGAACAGTGAATAAGACGCAAGATTTAGTTGTTGGTGAGGATTTTTTTTCTAGCATTCATAAGCTCCTGCATGTTATTTTGATCATAAACAATAATAGATTTTTTACTGAGATTAGCTCTTTCTTCTGAAAAAACAGGGCCTGTAGAAATGATAAAAATATTAGCTAATCCTTTAGAATTGGCTGATATACCTAAACGAATAGGTATATCAACAGGAAGAGGTCGATTAGAACACCAAAAAGATATAAGTGTTTTTCTTCTTCTAATATCTCGCCATTTAGCAGAGGATTCTGAAACAAAAAAATCAAACGCTTCTGCACCAAAACTTTGAATGGAGTCTATGTTATAACCAATAGATATGATAAAATTAGAAATGATTTTTACCAATTCATCATCTTTATGGGTAAGCATATCTGTAAAAAAATCATTTAATTGGCTAGTATAATATTTTTCAAATTTTTCTGTAGTATCACGATAATTTTTATTGATTTGTAATATTTTTTCCCACTCTTTTAATGCTAGATGAATATGATTATTAGATGAATAGAATTCTCCTAATTGATAATAGATATCTAAAATTTCTTCTTGTTCAATTTGTAAATTGGGATTTCCTGTGATAAGAAAACGAGCTTTTTCTAAGGCAAGTACATATTGATCATCGTCTTGTTGTTGCTGATAAATATATGCTATTTTTTTTGTAGCTTTAAAGATAAACAGAGGATCGTTAAATTTATTTATTCGCTCAAAATATGTTAAAGCTTTGTCAAAATCATTCAAAATCATACAAATTTCAGCTAATTTAAATACATATTCAGGATTTATTTGATCAAGTTTGATAAGTTGAGAAAAAGCTTGATAAGCTTCTGTATACATTTTTAAGAAAAAATAAATATATGCGAGTTCTTTCCAGGCTTGAAGATCATTTACATTTAAATCTATTACTTTTTTATAGATAGCAATAGATTTGTTAAAATCTTTTTTTTTATAATAAATATCACCTAATAGGGTAAGATTTTGTGTATTTTTTGGATCTAAAAGTAATAATTTTTCTAAAGTTTTAGAAGCCTCTACAAGATAATTTTTTTCTGTATACCATGTTGCCAATCGAAATAATATAATATTTGCATAAATAGGTAATAATTTGGACATAGTTATTATATGTTCAAAAATTTTAACAGCTTGTTCTTTTTTTTCAGTTATCCAATATATATCACTTAAAGTTACTAACATCTCTATATTAGAAGGTTCTTTTTTTATTACATCAAGAATAAGAATTTCAGCTTTATCATATTCTGCTTTTTCAAGAAATACCTGAAGCTGATCGTTTCTATTAGGTATAATAATATAATAATAATAAAATACAACTACAATTAATATAATAATAGTTGTGGCAATAAAGTAACTTATATTTTCAAACATAGATATCTCATTAAATAATTCTCTTTTTTTCGTATTTTGAATCGGGATTAGGAATGATGTCAGGCCTCAAGAAAGGCCAGGTATTATTTGGCAACTTAGGTGTTTTATTCAATTCTTCTTGAGCAAAAGAAAAATTTGGATCAGATAATAAAGTAACAGCTTGTTCTACAGAACTGCGTTCAGAACTTGGAGTAATATTTATAAGTAGATATTCCTTCCAAGTAGAAAGAGCCTTTTCTTTATCTTGATTAATAAAATAAATTGTCCCTATCATTCTTAAAGCATCGTGGAGTTTGTTATTATATTCATAAGCTTGTTGAAATTCAGGTAAAGCAGACGAATATAATTTTAAAGAAAACAATGCTAATGCTCTATTATAAAAAGCAATCGCTATTCTTTGTTGATATATAGGTTCATCTAAATTCAATTCTAAAAAATGACCATATAATTCTGCAGCATAC
Organism: Spirochaetota bacterium; assembly: GCA_030154445.1. NCBI lineage: Bacteria > Pseudomonadati > Spirochaetota > Spirochaetota bacterium. The sequence goes on from JAGUQW010000011.1 coordinate 131,835, forward strand.
TGATAAAGTTGTTCCGACAAATAAAAACTTGCCAATCTAAATAATTCATGATGAGTAATATTTTTTGTTAAGTATTTTATTTTTAATTCTCCAAGCTCAGGCAATAAAGGAGCTAAATTTGGAGAATCAGGAAGCACAGTTTGTGCCCTATCGTTCTTGACAGAATCTATAGCTTTAGTATCATTATTTACTTGACTATAAGATGAAGTAAATAATGAAAACAGATAAAAACAGATTAGAAGAGTATTATAATTGATCTTTATATTCCTTTTCTAAAAAATTAGTTATTTTGTATTTCAGTAATACGACGAATAACAATATCTTTCAATGAAGCTTTACTATGAACATCTTTTAGTGCTTTTATAAGATCTGTTTTTTCACAAGTTTCTACAATAATTTTAAGCATTTCTAATTGTTCTTGAGCCTGCGTATCTTCATCAATAATTGCTGCAACAAATAATTGAGTAGGAATACCATCATAAGATTGAAAATCTTTGCCATTAGCTACATAGAACACTGCTAATTTCATAGAACCACTATTTGGGATACGAGCGTGAGGAATAGCGAGACCTTTTCCTAAGCCTGTAGAGCCTTTTTGTTCTCTATTCCAGAGAGCTGTAAAAATAGTTTTATTATCTAGACCATAAGCTGTTTCAAAAAAATTAGCAATTTCTTGAATTATTCCTTCTTTGTTAGAAGAATTTATTCCTATTTGAAATGCTTCATCTGTAAGAATGTCTTTTAAAAGCATAATAGCCTCCAATTTATCAATGAATGATAGTTATTTTTTATATTTTAGAGATGGAATTGTTAATAATTTTGAATGATTTTGTTAGTGCATCTTGTAAATTTGCTCCGTTTTTACCACCAGCCATAGCTTGATCTGATTTTCCACCGCCATTACCTTCAATAATAGGAGCGATTTCTTTGATTAAATCACCAGCGTTTATAATATTAGTTAAATTTTTTGAAACAATAACATTTATTACCGCACCACCGTCAGATTTTTGAGCGCCTAATACTAATACACCAGATTTTATAGAATTCTTGAAATAATCTCCTAGATCTTGAATGAGAGCCAAGTCTACTTCAGCAATAATAATTGTGTTAGAGTTAATAATATGTGCTTTAGTTTGTAATTCGGTAAAAGATCCTTTTGCTAACAGGATATTTAATTTTTTAATTTCTCTATCTTTTTGTTTGGATTCTTCAAGCACTTTATTTAATTTTTCGAAAATATCATGAGTTGCACATTTTAGTGTTTGAGCAATATTTTTTTCTAATGTCAAAGAATTATTAATATAATCTAGTGCTGTGTTTCCTACCAATGCTTCCAAGCGTCTGGTACCAGCGGATACAGATGATTCATTAATAATGGTTAGAATACCAATTTCTCCTGTAGAAGATATATGTGTACCACCACATAATTCTATAGAATCGCCTATAGTAACGACACGAACAATATCTCCGTATTTTTCTTCAAAAGCAGCAATAGCACCACTAGCTTTCGCTTGATCAATAGGCATTTCTATGATATTAGTTTGATAATTAGCAATAATATCTTTATTAATAACGGTAGTAATTTGAGCTAATTCTGTAGAAGAAATAGCTTTGGGATGAGTGAAATCGATTCTTACTCTATTATCACCAACCCAAGATCCAGCTTGAGCAATATGATCTCCCAAGACAAGACGCAGGGCTTTGAATAATAAATGAGCTGCACTATGATTTCGTGCAATATCTTTTTTTCTATTTTTGTCTACAATAGCTAGAATAAGATCATTCTCTTTAAAAGATCCTTTTAATATTTTTCCTAGATGAATATATTTTCCGTGAAAAATCTTCGTATCAAAAATTTCTATGATATTTTCTTCATCGATTTTGATAAGACCACTATCACCAATTTGCCCTCCCTTTTCACCATAAAAAGGAGTTTTATCAAGAACAAGAGCGATATCATCACCTATGGTACAAGACATAACTTTGTTAGATTCTTTTACAAGACCAATGATCCTTGCTTCGCTTTGATATAAATCATGACCAAGATAATCAGTTTGAGCAATCTTTCCAAACGCATCAAAATTAATTCCATCGCCTTTCCAAGCTGACCTAGCTCTTTTTTTTTGTTCTTGCATGAGAATATCGAAACGATCTTGATCAAAAGTAAGATCCTCATCTTTCAGAATTTGTTCTGTAAAATCAATAGGAAATCCCATAGAATCATATAATAAAAATGCATCATCTCCACTTACTACTTTGTTATGAGAAGATTTTGCGAGGTGAATTAATTCTTTGATTTTGTCAAATCCTTTATTTAAGGTACGAAAGAAAGATTCTTCTTCAGAGCGTATTACTGACTCAATAGAAGATTTTTTGTCTTTGATCTCAGGAAAAGCATCACCCATAATAGTAACAACAATAGTTACAAGTTTATATAAGAAAGGTTTTTTGTAGCCTAATTCTCTTCCAAAACGAACAGCACGGCGTAATATTTTGCGAATAACATAACCACGCCCTTCATTAGATGGAATAATACCATCTCCAATAGCAAAAGTCAAAGCTCTAATATGATCGGCAATAACACGATGTGGAGTGCCTTCAGACCCAATTTGGTAAGGAATAGAAGAATCTTTTGCCAAAAATTCAATAATAGGAGCAAAAAGATCTGTATCATAGTTGGAAGTTTTGTTTTGAAGTACAGCTGTAATTCTTTCAAATCCCATTCCTGTATCAACATGTTTTGAGGGAAGATCTTGAAGAGACCCATCTTCTAATCTATTATATTGAATAAAAACCAGATTCCATAGTTCAATAAACAAAGGATTATCAGCATTAACACCTTTTTTACCAATGCTTTGAGAAAGATCTGATGTTAGGTCAATATGAATTTCAGAACAAGGGCCACAAGGACCTGTAGCACCCATTTCCCAAAAATTTTCTTTTTTGCCATATTTTAATACATGTGTTTTGTCGACATCGGTTTCGTTTAGCCAAAGATCAAAACTTTCGTCATCAGATTCATAAACAGTAATATATAGTCTTTCTTTTGGTAAGTTCCATTTTTTGGTGAGTAGTTCCCAAGCCCAAGTAATTGCTTCTTTTTTGTAATAATCGCCAAAGCTCCAATTTCCTAGCATTTCGAAAAAAGTATGATGATAAGTATCTCTACCAACATCATCAAAATCGTTATGTTTACCAGAAACACGCATAACTTTTTGAGTATCAACCGCTTTAGTAAATGGTCTTGAGCCAGTATTAAGAAAGACATCTTTGAATTGATTCATACCAGCATTAGTAAAAAGTAAGCTTTGATCATTATCAGGAATCAAAGAAGCTGAAGAAACGACGGTGTGTTCTTTATTTTGAAAAAATTCGATGAATTCTTGTCTGATGAGAGATGAATCTTTTAAAGATTGCTTCATATTTAAGCCTCTATATTACAATATATATATTATTATAACTTATAATAATAAAAATGAAAATATTTTTTATAGAATAATATAAAATATTCTAACCTATAGATATTTTTTCTGCGGGTGTACGTGTTAAATTGATTTTGGTAGAAGTATTTATCAAGACTAACATTATAGTAGTTGGTCCTACGCGTCCCAAAATCATGGTAATAGAAATAAGAAGTTTGGATAAAGGCGACAAAGAACTAGTAATCCCTGTAGACAAGCCTACTGTACCATAAGCTGATACTGTTTCGTATAAAGCACTAGAAAGACTAATATTATCTAAATAGCACAGAATTAAAGTTACAAAAAATATCCATGAAATAGAATTAAAAGTTAAAGCCCAAGCTTGATTAACAAGAGAATCCTGTATTCTCTTTCCAAAAACAATATAATCAGGTGAATTATTGAGAGATGCTTTGACATATGCTAATAATAGAACGAAGGTGGTTGTTTTTATTCCACCTCCTGTAGATCCAGGAGAGGCACCTATATACATAAATAATAAAGACATCAAACGAGAAGCTTCGTTTGTTTGTGAGATATCAATAGTATTAAAACCTGCTGTGCGTAAATTTACGGAAGCAAATAAAGAACGAAGTATTTGTTTGTACCAAGGTAAATTTACTAAGGTATTGTTTTTTTCTAAGATAAAAAATCCTAGTGTTCCAACAAAAATAAGTAATAATGATACGCGAATAGCGATAAGTGTTTGAAGAGATAGTGATTTACTTTCTCTGTTGATAAATCTATTTTTGATATCTAACCAAATCCCAAATCCCAAGCCGCCAATAATAATAGATAGCATAATAGCTAAATTGATCGTAATATCATTATCAAAACCCATTAAAGAGTCTGAGAACAGAGCAAATCCAGCATTACAAAATGAAGATATAGCGTGAAAAATAGAATAAAAAATAGCATCATCTAAAGGGAGAATTTTAGAAAATCGTGTGAATAAAAGAAGGGCTATAGATATCTCAATGAAAACTGTAAAACCTAGGGTAAATCCTAAATAATTAGTTAGTGTATTATCTCCAGAAGCACTAACACTATTTTTAGCTGATAATTGACCAGTAAGTGATAATTTTCTTCCTAAAAGTGTAACCATAGTAGTAGTAATAGTAACCAAACCTAAAGATCCAATTTGAATAAGTCCTATGATAATCAGTTGTCCAAAACGAGAAAAATAAGTTGCTGTATCTACCACTATAAGACCTGTTACACATACTGCAGAAACAGCTGTGAAAAATGCATTAATTAGAGATAGTCGAGGTGACATTGGGGGAGTAGCTATAGGAAGCATTAATAAAACAGTTCCAATAGAAATTACTAATAAAAATGATAGTGTGATTAAAAGACGAAAACTAATTTTGATATTAGTAAAAATACTAAAAGAACGACGGAGATTCTGGTATAAATAAATGCTAAGGATACTAATAGTAATAGCATTAAATAAAGTTTGTAGCTTGAGAGTATCATTAATAATAAAAATAGCAGTGTGGGATGCGTTGATAAAAATAATCCAAAACCCTGCTAAAAATAAAGAAATTAGAATAGTAGAGTTTTTGATATAATGAAAATGGATGATTTCTGTAATCATATGAATAAAAATAAATAACAAACAAAGATTAAGCCATAGCATAATAAATGGTATAGATACCCCTAAAATACCTTGAACAAGAAAAAAAATAGTAATTGATAAAATAGAAATACGAGTTATAGATAAAGAGTTCAGAATTATTAAAAAAATATGCACAGAAATTCTCCATAATGATATGGTATAGTATAACATAAATTTATAAATAATTATATATTTAATACTGACAAATATAGTGAGGCTAGTGTTGATGATTTTTATTAAAAATCTTGCAAATTATCATATAGTGTATTATAATTGTATATTATTATAAACCATTTGGAGGTATTTATGTCTGATACTTTTGACAAGATAAAAGAATTGATTGTTGATAAACTCAACGTTAGTGGATCTGATGTTACAGAAAACGCATCATTTATAGAAGATCTAGGAGCTGATTCTTTAGATATTGTTGATTTTGTGATGGCTTTAGAAGAAGAATTTGGAATTGATATTCCAGACGAAGATGCCCAAAAAATTAAAACAGTTAAAGATGCTGTAGACTTCATTAACAAAAATTGTTAAATAAAAAAATAAAAGTGGATCTAAGTTGATCCACTTTTATTTTTATTGTTTTAATGTCGTATATTTGCATTAATATTACTAAAACTGTATGATAAATATATCATACAGTTTTTTGCAACTGATGAAAATACTACAAATGAATGGAAGATTATGAGTAATAATGATGTTTATAAAAAATCATATATAATTAACAAAAACCAAAGCAACTACGATGATTACGAATCTATCATAGAAGAATTTGGAATTTGGGAAAAAATATGTTTTCAATATATCAAAATATTCAATCATGCTAAATTACATGATTTTTATTTTAATTGCAAATTAAAATTTTTTTGCAAAGAAGTCGTACAACTACAACCGACTTGGTATAATGATGAAACTAAAAAATTAACTTATGGATTTGCAGATAATTTATATATACTATTAAAAAACATTTTTACTATCCAATCTATTTTAGAAGATACTTTTGCTAGTATTGATAAAATATCTAAAGATATAAAAAATCCTACACCTATAGAGTTGATATTTCATACTTTATTGACTCATAGCTCTATAGAATCTTATCCTTTTACTATCCAAAATCTTGCTAAGGGTGTTGATAATATTGATAACACTGATCTTTCTCAAATAAATATAAAAAAAATACGGCAATATTTAGCAAATATTGCTCCTGTAGACTCTACAAAAGTAAATATACAATATGCAGAGTGGATAGCCTTGTACAAAATATATGATTCGAGTATTTTAGAATTTTTGAGACGCTTTCATCCTTATGTTTCTCTTTCATTAGATGATAAAAAATCTGAGTTACCTTGGAATGCTGTATCTATTAATGCTGTTGGACATTACTTAATTGAATTTTATAATCTAATAAATAGTATTAATATGACAGATGAGGGACTAACAGTATTAATAAAATTACAAGATTCATTAGCACTTTATAATAGTGAAAAATTTTGTTTGTCAAAAAGCCAACTGACTACTGTTTGGAAAAACATTAGTTCCATGGTAAAAATTTTTCAAGATAATGATATTATTTTGAAATTCATATATATATCCTATAATAATCCTTTAATGGGACGGGAATTAATTCACAATACTGATAATATTTTTGAGAAATTTCAACACATAATGAGAGAACGAGTAGACAATTTACTTCCTATAATTATCCAGCAAATTATGAATAATACGATAAAAGATACTGTTGAAAAAACAAACGAAATATTTAATGTTCAGATAACAGAAGTAGGAGTCTATACATCAGAATATTCTGATAAATTAAGCACTCTTGGTCTACATAGATTTTCTTATCCAATATTATTGGCTACTATTAAAGTTTGGTTTACGAAATCTATTAATAAATGGTTTATGACATTTTTCAGTTTTTTATTAACAGAAAAATATTTCACAATGGCTCACAAAGATTCAATGGATAAACTTTATCAAAAATTATTTGCATTTGTTAGAGAATTTGAAAATTTTTGTCAGCAAGTACACCCTCAACTACCAACTAATAAAAAATTAATGATGTTTTTGCAAGGTAATAAAATCACAGAAGGTGAAAAATATCTAGTAAAAGTTTTGGTTTATGATATTAATGAGAAAGCAAATCTTTTAGTGAAAAATTTTCGACCTTTATTAGTAGAATTGTGTGATTTTGTTGTTTTATTTATAGAAGACTTTCAAAATGATACTAATATATTATTAAAAAACACAAAAATACTCAACAGAGACGCTGATAATATAGAAAAGAAATTCTGCTTTTTTCTAGAACTGTGTAAACAATTAAATTATATATTAGAATTAACTGACAAAACACAAGAAAAGTAGTATACTATAATTATATATTTAAGTAGGAAGAGTAAATATGGAAGATAATAAACATATCTATTTTCTTGTTGGAATTAAATTACCGCAAGATGATCCTAAGATTGTTGAAGAATCAATGCGTGAGCTTGAAGGTTTGGTAAAAACTGCTGGAGGCATTGTCGCTGGTAGTGTAATTCAAAATAGAAAAGTTATAGATGCTACTTATTATATAGGAAAAGGCAAATTAGAAGAAATTGATCTATTATTTGATAAAACTGAAGATCAAAAAGCTGCCGTTGTTTTCAATATGTCACTAAGTCCTTCGCAATCGCGTAATATTGAAGAAATATTAGAATGTCGTGTAATTACTAGAACAGAGTTAATTTTAGATATTTTTGCTATTCATGCCCAATCTAAGGTTGCCAAATTACAAATAGAAACAGCACAATTATCTTATCTATTGCCGCGCCTTATGGGTCAAGGTGCTTCAATGTCTCGTTCTGGTGGCGGTATCGGGACAAGAGGTCCTGGAGAAACAAAATTAGAAACAGATAAACGAAAAATTAATGATAGAATTTTAGTTCTTAAAAAAGAATTAAAACAGTTAGAACACTCATCAGAAGAAAAAAGAAAATCGCGTCAATTTGTTTTTAAAGTAGCGATAGCAGGTTATACTAATGCGGGTAAATCTTCTCTAGCTAGTAGATTGGTTGGCGATAAATTGCTAATAGAGGATAAATTGTTTTCCACAGTGGATACTACTACAAGACAACTTAAATTAGGTGGAATTCCTGCTGTCTTGACAGATACTGTAGGATTTATTAGAGATATTCCCCATGAAATCGTAGAAAGTTTCAAATCAACTTTGGCTGAGACAGCCTATGCGGATTTGGTATTACATGCGGTGGATGCTTCTTCAGAATTTTATTTAGATAAAATTCAAACAGCAAATGATCTGATGGATGAAATGGATATTAAATCTCCAATTCAATTAGTTTTTAATAAAATTGATTTATTAGATAATGAAGTTTTGGTAAATCTTAAAGTAAAATTTCCAGAAGCGATTTTTTTATCGGCGAAAAGTGAAGATGGAATTGATATCTTAAAAGAACTGTTACACAAAGAAGCAATAAAATTTTTGAAAAAAAATGGTCAAGAAATTCCTTCTTGGATGAATTATTAAAAAAACCTACATTATGTAGGTTTTTTTAATCAATATTTATATTATTATTTTAATTTGTTCAAGATTTGATATTATGTATACCGATTATTAAGATAGAGTTGTTTTAAAATATAATAGCCTATTTCTTTGGAGATACATATGAAAAGAAAGTTTTTAGTAATAATATTATGTTTAGTAATTAACGCACCTATATATCCTATGGTTTTGGACCAAGCAACCTACACAGTAGGCAAGCGTTTTTTTGAACAAGGATTGTATACAGAAGCTGAACCTAGATTTTTGGATATTGTTAGAAAATATCCGGATTCTTCTTATTATTATTCTTCATTATTTTATTTAGGGCAAACTTACGCACATCTTGGAAAATACAAGCCAGCTCTTCAATATTATAAAATATTACTAAACAAATCCAAAACTGTTTCAGAAAAACAAAAAGCATTATTAGGGATTGCAAAAAGTTGGTTACAATTAGGGATACATGATAAAGCAGGAGATTTTTATGCATTTTTTGCTACAGAATATCCAGAATCTGAATATGCACCAGCAGCTCTTTATTTTTCAGGTATTGCACGAGAAAGAGAAAATAGAGTTAGTGCGGCTATAGAAAAATATCGAACAGTATTAGAATTATATCCTGAATCAGATTACTATGCCAAATCTATAGAAAAAGTAGCTGTTTTAGATAGTACGACTCCTGAAAGTCTATGGGCTGATACGCAAGTTCCAAATAATATAGTAACCAAAAAAGGTTCTATTGATATGTTTGTAAATGATATTGGTGATGAAGAAAATGTAGATTTTGATGAGCCTAGATTTATTACTCGAAACCAAACTACAAAACGAAATAATAATCAACAAAATAATAGAGAATTAATAGATGATACTGATTTTGAAAAAACTGATTTCAAAGCACAATTATCTAGCTCTGACAAAAGTATTTCTAATACTATGAATCCTGTTTTATATCAAAATAGTCCGACAGTATTAACACAATTTGTACAAAGTCCTCCTCAAATAATTACACAACAAATTGTAGAAGTAATTACACAACAAATTGAATCAATACAGTCAGAAGTACCAGAACCTATGAGTTCATCATATGTAGAACAGGAAAATGATAATGAAATCCAGAAACTTATTCAAGAGAATGTTATTCAAAAAATCGGAGATCAGTATACTCCATTAGAAAGTGGAAAAGACTATGAGAAAAAACAAACAATTGCAGCTTATAAAAAATTATGGGAAGAAGAATATCAACTCAATCTCAAAGAACAAGAATTAGAAAACACAAAACTTAAAGTCAAAGAATTGGCACAATTATCTACAGAAAAAGCTCAAATATTACAAGTAAAAGAAGATTTATTAAAAGAACAACAAAGTAGAATACAAAATAATATTTATCAAGATTTATCAGAAAAAATAACAAAAGACGGTGTGCAAAAATTTACTGGCCCACCTTCATTTACACAGGGAGTGAATCCCCCACCTAACATTCCGTTACCACCTTCTCCTGCACCACCAATAGTAGCAGAAGAAACCACTTACAATGAGGAATATACAGCAGAAGATGATACTTATGCTGAAGAAGAGGAATACGCCACAGATGATGGTGCTTATGGTGGAGACGAGGGATACACTACAGATGATGGTGCTTATGATGCGGAGTATGTAGCTGATGATGCTTAGTACACTCAATAAATATAAACAAAATTTTTTTTATTTATTAAAATATAGTGCATTTTTTTCTTTAATTTATAGTTATACATATACACAACAAGAAAGAATAGTACATATTAAATCTGGAGATTTAACTGCTTATGTAGATATGTATAGAGGTAATTTTAGTATTTTTGATATTAATCAATTGAATTTAGATTATTCTTCTATTTTATTTGGAGGAGCAACAGCACCCTCTTCTTTTTTGAAGTTGTATGTAGATAATCAAGTACAAACATTAGATCAGATGCAGACAGTCTATCCTTTAGGAGTTGCCATAGGCTCTCAAATAGATGGGATATTTCAAGCTGGTAGTCAACAAGATGTTCGTCTAGAACTGACTTTTTTCTCTATGGATTTATTAGGCGATTCTAGTGAGAATACTATAGGTGTTGTTGTTAGGGTTTCAAATATTTCTTTGAGTAATACAAGGCAAGTGGGAGTACAATTGTCATTGGACTCTGATATTGGAGAAAGTAGAAATGATCCTTTGGTTTATTTACCAACTGGTGAAAAAATTACTAATTCTGTTATTTTTGATAATGGAAAAACACCACCTTTCTTATTTTTTGGTAAGAAAAATGTTGCTACACAAAGACCTCAAGGAGATGGATTTTATCTATATCCTTTTGTATCAGAAACACCTCCTTCTCGTATTGTAGTAGCTAATTGGCGTAGACTTACAGAACAATCATGGAATACAACCAAGATAGATCCTTCGTTGTCTTACGATAATAATAGTGGAAAAGATGTTGGAGTCACCGTATCTTTTGGTTTGTATAATTTAGGGCCAAATCAATCAACAAATGTAGGCATTGTACTCTCTAAAAATTATAGTCCTTTATGGCCTGTTATTGATGAGCAAGTGATTTCAAACGGTGTATTTAATAAAAATAAATTTGAAATAGAAACTTTATTAACAGATACTTATTCCTTCAAATTACCAATAATAGAAAATAATGCAAGAGATAATAATAGGATAAATAATAATTTAGACAATCCAGCACAACAAAATTTACAAAAACAAAGAATGTTGTATCGTCAACAACAATTGGGATTATTAGATAATCCAGTACCAGTTCAAAATATAGAGGACACATCAGAATTAAATATACGAATTTCTAAAGATGACATATGGGGCTCTATATATAAAGTCAATTGGGAATTACAATATGCAGAAAAAGTTATTGAGAATGTTTTGAAACAAAATAATGATACTAATACTTCAGATTCTTCAAATAGCAAAGTGATCGTAAAAGATAAATTTTATTAACACACTACATAATAGTGGTAAAACAAAAAATAAGAGAATATATTTATATTCTCTTATTTTTTTTATTGATAAACCGATAAAAATGAAAAGTATTTATTATTATATAAGAATAAAAGGGTTTAGTTATGTTACATTCATTGTTTGATTCTGTCAAATCATTATATTATAAATTAAGCGTAGAAAATATAGATATTCATAATACACAAGTGAATCTTGATAAGATAGTAGTATTGGGTAGAAACAGTGTGAAATTAAGAATAATTACACATTTTTTATCTATCTTAGAATCCTTAGCTCGTAATTATGAATATGATGATGCTCAAGCGATTGTAATTATTAAAGATATCATTAAAAAAGGATTAGAATTAATCTTAGATATGGTTGATGGTAAAATATCAAATATTGATGGTGCTTTCAAAATTGAAAAAATCATGCAAGAATCTAAAATATTATTAGTCAAAAAATTAGGTAATACCTTATTAATTAATGATAAAAAATTATTATTACAATTTTCTAATGATTTATTACAAGACTTGGATATTATCAAAGAATTATTTGCTAAGCCTATTTTAGTTACAACAACAAAACAGTATTATGAAACATTAAAGTATTATCTACAAAAAATTCATGATAATATATTATTTATGGGAATAGAAGAATTATCAAAATTAACAGTTAGTTTTTCAGAATTTATTGATATAGAATATAAAAACAATCGTTTTTCAGAATTAGGATCACATATTAATTTTATTCATACTTTAGAATATTATAAAAATACAGCAGATAATATTATGAAGTATAATGATGATATTCAAGTAATTACAAAATATTTTTCAAAAAACAGTGTCGATACTCTTATAGAACAATTATCCCAAGTATCTGTTACTATTCAAAAAATAAATAATATACAAGAACCAAAACATCAAGAATTAATGACAACACTTGTACTGACAGATGAAGAAATATCAGCTCTTATGAATAACGATGTTTCTTTTGATAATGTTTCTTTTGATGATCAAATTATGGAAAAATCCACAAAATTTCAAAATGATCCAACAATGGGTGAAGGTATAAATTCTGTTCAAATTGATCATTTTGAATATCAAAATTTAATAAAAAAAGCTTTAAAAGAGCCTAGTTATAAAAATATTGAACAAAAAGAATTTTATGATGTATCTCAAGAAGAATTTTTAATTCGATATGTTGGTAGACTATTTCAAAAACAAGATTTATTGTTTGCTGGTTTAACAGAAGAAAAAACAGTAGAAATGACAGAAGACCTAATAGAAATGAAAGATTTAACTAAAAACATTAAAAAAATTTTGTTTGATCACTATTATATTTCCGTACAAGCCTTGTTGGGAGATGATATTAGAAAATACATTCATACAGAAGTGAAAAAACTAGGTAAAAAAATACGTTTAGGAATTCGTGGGGAAAATAGTGAAATATTGACTCGTGATAGTGAATTTATTAAATATATTGTTTTTTCATTAGTTAAAAATTCTTTACACTTTAGTTTAGAACCTATATTTAGACGAAAAGCTACTGATAAAAATGAAATGGGTTGGTTATTAATAGAATTTGAAGATGCTGGTGATTATTTTGATATTTATGTTCGAGATGATGGGCGAGGTATAGTGGCAGATCAAATGAATATCGTAGAATTACAAGAACAAATTGTCAAAAAAGGTGGAACTTTAGAAATTGATAGCATGGATAATGAATATTTAAAAATTCATATACAATTACCAATGAAGAAAATCCTTACAGATTGTTTAGTAGTACAATTAAAAAACACTAAAGTGTTGATTCCAAATAGATGTATTGATAGAGTAATTGATATAAAAGAATCTCTGATAGCTATGAGAGATGAAAAATGTCTTGGTCAAATTAATTTAGCTACCCTTTTAGGGGTTGATAATGTTTCTACAAATGTGATGGTAGTTTGTAAATTTGGTGATAAAAAAATTGTGTTTGGCGTAGAAAAAATATTATATAGTATAGAAGCTGTAGTAGAATATGTTGATGTTCCTTTATTACCTTGTGTTGATCAGGTTTCTATTATTAAAGATGGCACTTTAGGATTTATTCTTAATGAGAAAAAATTATACCAAAAAGCTAAAAATATCATTCTCCAAAGAGAAAAAGTTAAAGAATTAATTTAAATAGTTGAGGATTTTATGCAGAATATAATATTACCATTTCGTTTGAATAATACTTGGTTGGGATTAGAGCTAGATCTAATAAAAAATGTAGATTCTTGTGGTAACATATCTATGATGCCAAATATGCAAGCTCCATTAATTGGATTAATTCAAAAACATGGTACAATATTTCCTGTTTGGTCTCTATTTCATCTTGTTGGTGGTAAAAGTGCAGATGTTGAAACTTGTTTGTTACATATAGAAATAAAAATCAAAGATAAAATAACCATTATTCCTGTTCATGAAGTGTTACCTGTAACTCAAAAAGTAACTGGTTGGATTCCTATGGTAAAATATGGTCTCCATATGTTTAGATTTTTAGATAAAAAAGCACCCCAATCTATAAATGATATTCAAGAAATACCAGTAGAACATATTTTTCAATATGAAACGCCCATTTCAAACTTTCAAGTAGAAGAATTACAATAATATAAATCAATAAAAAAAGTCCTCAATAATGAGGACTTTTTTATTTATTTAATATTCCATCGTTTCGTATTATCTAATGTGTTTACATTAATCTCTCTACGATTTTTTAATTGTTGGATAAGTATATCTCTTACATCAAATCCAAGTGTTTGTATGTTTTGAGCATTTTTTTTGATCATATTATATCCGTCTCCACCGTTGAATGTCCAATCAGAAGTTATTATTTTATATATTTTATTTTCATCTATTGCTATTCCATTAAGTATAATTGAGGAGATACTTTTATCATTTTCTACAGTAACAGATAAACCTTTTGATAACTGTAAAAATCCACCTGTACCACGAACATTGTTAGCTGAGTGAGATAATATTTGTTTTAATGCAGAACCAGTTGTTTCAAAATATACTCCAATATTATCAAAAGGGTGAATTTCGTATACTTTACCTAAAGTAATATTCCCCTCATCTATAGATGATCTTATACCACCAGAGTTCAACATAAGAATCTCTACGCCTCTATCTTTGAAGCCTTCGAACACCATATCAGTAATAAAATTACCTAAGGGCGTTGATAATCTTCTAATATCTGTATCTTCTAATGTTTCAGATATTGTTGCTAAAATAAAACCCATTTGTTGGTCTACTAAGCCTTGTTTTGATTTTATGTAAGATCTCACTTTAGGATCTGGAGTAATATTTTTAATAGGGATTGCTTGATATGTATAAGATATAACTTCATTTTTAGAATTGATATTTAAATCTAATTTCCCCAATTCTTTAATGTTATTATTTAATTGAACAATCAATGTTTTGTTGATTTTTATAGGTTGTTCCAAGTAAGTATGGGAATGACCACCTATAATAAGATCAAAAAGATTTGGAAATGCTTTTGCAATAGCCTGTTCTTTTTCAATTCCTGTATGAGAGACTAAAACTAGCAAATCATTAGTTGTGATAGATGGCTCTGTTAGAAGAAGATTTGATAAAGAAATAAATTCATCAGTAACAAAAAATTGACCAAATTTATCTTTGTCAGCATAAACTTCGTCAGAAGTTAAAAGTCCAATAAATCCTATGCTTTTGCCATTAATATTAGTAGTAAAAGTTGGTGGAACAATATTGTTACTAGTATCTCGTTCATAAATATTAGCAGTAATAGTTGGAAAATTTCTATTAGTAATAATATTGTAGGCTTGTTTAAGTCCAAAATCGAATTCATGATTTCCTAATACAGCAATATCCAAGTCTGTCATATTAAAAATATCCGTGGAATCCATACCTTTATAAACCAGAGAAAAGGCAGAACCTGTAACAGCATCTCCCCCAAAAATAGCTAATGTGTTTTCAGGATTTTCTGCTTTTAATTGTTTGATAAGAGTAGCTAAAGCAGCAGAACCACCATTAGTAGATGCAAGTCCTGTTTTTTTGTCAGTAATAATAGTTGGAATATGTTTTGAATGAGTATCGTTGATATGTAAAAAAGTGATTTGTGTTGTTTTATTTTGACCACAAGAGGTGAAAATAATTAATAATACAATTATGAATTTGATAAAAAGCTCCTTTAATATAAAATATTATTTAATTTCAAGAATACTTTGATTAATTCTATTGATTTCATTTTGAGCAGCTTCTGGAGTATCTAAAGAATATAACATGCGACGACGATAAAAAGAATATATTGATGGAAAGGGAACTGTAGATAATTTTAGAATAAAAAGATTGAATTCTGTACTGAGCATTTCAGCTTCTTCTCTAGGTACTGTAAGAGCTTTTTTTGCAAGAGAAAGTAAGTACTCTTGACTTTTTTTGAAAAAATCCTTATATATTGTATTAGATTCTGGTTTTTTTACTAATTGTGAATAAAGTACTTCTAGATTTGTTAACATAAACAAAGATACATTGATTTTTGCTCTATCTATTTCTGCAAGATATTGTTTATCTTGTACCGTCATATTTGTAGGATGATAGTCGCCTAGAGGATTTACTCTAGTAAAAAATTCAAGTGGATAAATTTCAAAGCTTTTATTTCCAGAAAGTAATACTATGCTTGAAGTAGGTTGTTGAATAGAAAGATCAGAGTCTAATTGTATTATTTGCTCAAGATTATTTGATACTTTTACTATAGATGAAATATACAAAGTATAATTTTTTTGTAAATTTAATAATTCATCTTTCGCCCACTTGTAATCATTACTAAATGATGGGGAGGTAAATAACATAAAAGCTATTATTATTTTTTTCATAATATGTCCTATCTATAAAATATATATTTAACATATTGTATCATATCTATATATTAAAGTAAACTATTTAAATAGACTTAAAACTTGATATTGTTATAAATTTTTAGTATTATATTATATATAAATTTTTACAATGTTAAGGAGCTATCTATGAAAGCAAAAAAAGGCGATGCAGTTAAAGTACATTATACAGGAAAATTAACAGATGGAACAGTTTTTGATAGCTCTGAAGGTAAAGATCCTTTAGCTTTCGTTATTGGTCAAGGTCAAATAATACCTGGTTTTGAAAAAGGTGTTGAGGGAATGGAAGTGGGTGCAACTAAAACTATCAATATTCCGACCAAAGATGCTTATGGTGATATTGTTAAAGAGGCTGTTGTTGAAATTCCAGTAGGACAAAAATTAGTATTATTAAATCCACAAAGTGGTGAGCCAATGCCTGTAACAATTATTGCAGCAGAAAATGGTAAATTAACTCTTGATGGAAATCATCCATTAGCAGGAAAAGCTCTTACTTTTGAACTTACTTTAGAGTCTGTTGGGGAAGCTTCCGATGAATGCTGTGGTGGTGGATCAGAAGAATGTGGTTGTAGTCATTAATTAAATAATAAAAAAGCCGTTGAAAAATGGCTTTTTTTATTTTAAAATCCTAGTCCAATAGATCCTCCATAAAATATAGAAATCCCATTGAGCATATCAACATTTTTTTCTTCATCATATTGACTGTGTATACTTATACCTGTATCAAAACCAAGAATTAAAGAATAGCGTTTGGAAAAGGTATAATGATATCGAAATAATAATTCTGTTCCTGATATCAATTTTTCGTAAATATTTTCAGGCATAGAACTATAATGATTTAATATTCCTATATCTAAACTTATATTTACAATAAATTTAAGATGATGCGTTGCTACAGCATTTCGAAATAATATTCCATACCCACCACCGACAGACAAACCAGCAGAAAAAGCATTCATTTTTTTTAAGCTATTATTCTGATTTTGATCAGTTTGACTAGAGAATATCAAGGGTGTGGATGCACGAAATCCAGAATAAAAAAAAGCATTTGGAGTACCAAAATACAATTCTAAAATAGATGTATTGATAGGAATAATTTTATCGTGTTTGTCTTTGCCATATACTATATGTTGCGCTGATGTTCTATTTATAATAGCAAAAGTAAATATTTCTGGATTTTCTAAATCTATTTGTGTATATTTAGAATAAGAAATAACAGGTGCTATTAAGATCATAATTAATATTATCATTGTAAACTCTCTTATTATAAAATATATGAATAATTATATAGAAAATCAAGGATTCTAATTTTTTTATTGTAAATAAATAATATTCAATCCAAAAACCCTTCCTAATAACTAGGAAGGGTTTTTGGATTGAATATTATAATTATTTTTTTAATAAATGAGCAAAAGGATTGTGTGTCATTTGACCAGAGTCATTTTGTTTCATATCGTTATTACGTGAATTATTAGAGCTATTATTATTTGTTGCTTTATCTTTTGGAGAAGTTCTCTCACTATTTTTATTTTCTGATCTTGGAGAACGAGGATTTGCTGTTCCAGTTTTCATGGACAAAGCAATTCTATGTCTTTTTTCATCAATATCAATAATTTTAGCGGTAATGATATCACCCGTTTTGACAACATCTGTAGGATGTTCTACATAATTATCACTCATTTCAGACAAATGAAGAAGAGCTGTCTCTTTGAGACCCAAATCTACAAAAGCACCAAAATCTACTACATTCTTTATCTTACCAGTTACAGACATCCCAACACGAAGGTCTTCAAATTTTTTCACGCCTTTTTGCATGATAGGCCCTGGATAATCTTCACGAGGATCTCGAGCAGGCTTTTGTAATTCTAACATAATATCTTCTATTGTTGTCTGTCCAACATTATATTTAGTACACCATTCTTCTAACTGAGCTTTAGATGCTTTACCTTCTTTGAGAATAGTAATAATCTCACGAGCTAGAGCATAGTTCTCTGGATGTACCCATGTGTTATCTAATGATTCGGGAGATTCAGGAATTTTAAGAAATCCAGCTGCTTGTTCAAATGTTTTGTCACCCATACCTGGTATTTTGAGAAGATCTATTCGATTAGTAAAAGTACCATTTTTATCTCTATAAGTAATAATTTTTTTAGCAAGACTCAATTTAATACCAGAAACATATTTTAATAAAGAATAAGAAGCGGTATTTACATTTACGCCTACTTTATTTACAACAGATTCTACTGTTTCATCCAGTGATTCACCAAGAGCAGTTTGATTGAGATCATGTTGATAAAGTCCAACTCCAATAGATTGAGGATCAATTTTTACTAATTCAGAAAGGGGATCTAACAAACGACGCCCAATAGAAATAGCACCACGGATACTCACATCTAAATCTGGAAATTCTTCTTTAGCTACAGGAGAGGCAGAATATACACTTGCTCCATCTTCGGCGACAACAGTAAAAGGGATATCAATTTTGAATTCTTCTATTGTTTGAGTAACTATTTCTTGAACATCCTGACTACCAGTACCATTACCGATAGCTATTAATTCTATATTATACTTTTGTAATGCTGCTGCTATCATATTTTTGGAATCAGTTATTGATTTGTGTTGATAAAAAGTAAAATCGGAAAGATATTTACCATTTTCATCCAAAGCAGTTACTTTTGTTCCTGTACGAATACCTGGATCAAAAGCAAGAATACGAGTACGCTTGATAGGAGCTTGTAATAAAAGATTTTGAAGATTTACTGAGAAGAGTGCTATTCCATGGGTATCAGCAAGACTAGTAAAATTAGAACGAATTTCTCTCAAAACGGCAGGAATAAGCAATCTTTTCATACTATCAGTGATAGCATTTTTATGAAATTTGTTAGATATAGTATAGCGAGAAAGAGTAACATTATATACACTATCTTCTTCAATATTAATTTTCACTTCTAGTTCTTTGCTTGTTTCCCCTCTATTTAGAGCAAGAATTCTATGTGGTTTGACTGTAGAAAGTGGTTCTTTATAATCATAATACATACCATAAACACTAGTCTCTTTGTCTTTGTTTCCTGTTACAAGTAATTGACCGTGTTTGAGAATATAAACACGAATAGCAGTTCTATTATCAATATCTTGTGATACTTTTTCTGCGATAATATCCATAGCACCTTGGAGAGCATCTGCAATAGTAATAATTTTATGCTCTTCGTTGAGAAATTCAGAAGCTTTGGTATTAATTTCATCTTCAGAGGCTTTAGTAAGTATTAATTCTGATAATAGTTCTAAACCTGCTTCTATAGCTTTCATACCACGAGTTTTTTTCTTACGTTTGTATGGTGCATAGAGATCTTCTAATTCTGTTTGCGTAGAACAAGCATTGATATTAGTGAGTAGTTCTTCTGTGAGTAATTTTTGTGAAAAAATTGCTTTAGTAATCTCTACTCTTCTTGTTTCTAAATTAACTAATGATTTGTTAAGATGTTCTATAGCACGAATTTCTGTTTCGTCTAAATTCCCTGTTTTTTCTTTACGATAACGAGCAATGAAAGGAACAGTACAATCTTCTTTAAAAAGTTCTAGTGTAGTTTTGATTTGAGTTTTAGAAATATTTAATTTTTCTGAAATTCGAGTACAAATATCATCCAGATCAGTCTTAAGAGATTCAATAAATTCTTCTGTAATAGGCATATTCCCTCCCTATAATTTGATGTGCAACAAGATCCCCCCTATTGCACATGAACAACAAAACTTCCTCAAATTTTGTTGGTATATAACCAATTTGCAAAACTCACCTAAGAGTTAGATAGTTTGTTCTATAATATTTAAAAATGCAATCCAATACTAAAATTATAATTAAGCATATGAAAAAAAACGATTTCTTTTTGTAATCCTAAGTAAAAAGGATCTCCAGCAATAGGATTGAAAAAATAACCAACGGTAAGACCAAAACTTAAAATTTGATGTTTATCTAATATAAAATGATAGCGACTGTTTATTTCGAATCCTATATGATAAAAACTTTCTAATAAGCTAGAACTTATAGGAATGAATTTGGAAGAAAGAGACCGACTGTAGTAAGATCCTTCAAAAACAAATCCACCATTCACAGTAATATAAGATCCTGTGTTATTGTCCGTTCTCCAATCAGCAACGAGGCCTCCAAATCCAAATAAAAATCCTAATTTAAAATTTTCCATGTGAATTATAGGAAGTAGATTTGAAAAAGGATCTGCTGGATTACTTATAAAAAAAGAACTTCTGAATTGAGTATAAATATAATATTTTTTAATATTGATAGGGATATTCCATTCTAAATTTATCCATAGTGTTGGAACACTGTGTTGAGGAGCACCACCTCTTACACTAGCAACACTACCTATAGAATAAACTATAGCGAAAATCGATGGAAGAGTATGTTGAGAATTGGTAGTTTTAGAAAATAATATAAAAGGATTTAATAGTAAAAATAATAATAAAAGATATATTTTCATAAGATTTCCATTCCAAGATGTAGATATACAATGAGTGAAACTTATTGTATATTATTTTAAGTAATATTTCAATCTTTAAAGATGAAAAAAGATGAATTTTTTTATATAAGCTATTATAATATATAAAATATTGGAGAGATAAAATGATTAATAAAAAATACCTAATACTAGCTATGATGTTAGGCTTGAATAGTGCTTGTGGTACAAAAAATATATCTCAAAAGACTTTAATAGTCACGGGATTAGCACCTATTGCTTCATTAATTACTGTTATAGCTGGTGATAAATATGATATTCGTTTTATAATTCCGAATAATACAGATCCTCATAATTTTAATCTAAAACCATCAGATGCTATTATTTTAGCAAAAGCTGATACGATAATAGCTTTGGATAATCACTTTGATGGCAAAATATTATCTACAGCTGATAATACCGCAAAGTTTCATTTGTTGAATACAGAATCTGAGGACACTCATGAGGATCATGATCATTTAAATAATCCACATTTATGGATATCTTATAAACATTTAGGAGATTTATCTCAAAAAATTATGGAAATATTAATTGCTAATTTCCCTGAAAATAAGTTGGATTTTCAAAAAAACAATAAAACTTTTAATGATCGTTTAGAAAAATCTTATCAACAAATTAAAAATTTATACAAAGATAGTGATAAAAAAATATTTGTTGTGCAACGACACAATGTGTGGGATTATTTATTAAAAGAATTAAATATTGAACTTATTGCTACACTATATGAGCATGAAGGAGAACAAGTGTCTGTTAAAAAAATGGTTACTATCATTAATAAAATAAACCAAATATCAAATAAAGATCAAATTGTGATGATAGATGACGCTTTTACAGATCCTTCAACAGTATTACAAGCCATATCAGACCAAACAGGTGTAAAAATAACAGTTTTGAATCCAATGGGTAGCCAAGAAAATACGACTATTGACCCTATTGATTTGTTAGATATTTATAGTAAACTGTTAATAAATTAGATATATATGGATTGGGGAATCTTTATAATTAAAATGGTAGTATAAATGCAATTAAATGAAAATATCGTAATAAATATTATTAAAAAGTATCATGAAGGAAATTCTAAAGAAAATATAAAAATTTTTCAAGAAAATGTTTTTATATATGTAAGTAATTGGCCTAAAAAACAATACTTATGTAATGAAGATATTTGTTTTGATTTTGTGTTATATATTGTAGAACATACAGAAGAGATCATCAAATCCTATCCAGTAGATATAAAAGTTGCTTTTACTACATGGTTTAATGCTGTTTTGTATAATAAATTTTGTGATTTTTCAAAAAAAGGCTCAGTTCCATCTCAAGATTTTGTGTTGGGTGGAGAATTATTGGACAATCAAATAGGCAACTTTGTCATTAATCACTTAAATGATGAGCAAGAATCAAATATATTATGGGAAGAACTAGTACAAGAACTTTCTCCTATAGATCGAAGCTTATGGCTTTTGTACTATATGCCCCAACATATAGATGCAAATACATTACATATTATTATGAAATTTACAAATAAATCGTTACCAGAAATCATGATATATTATCAAGAAATTTTAAAAGCACAATATAATAATTATCAACAAAAAGAATTTTATTTGAAGATGATTGATAAAATAGATCATACCATTGCTCATATAGAAAACATTATTATTAAAAATATAAATGATTCGGATAAGGAATATAAAGAAAAAATATTACGTTTAAAAAATAAACAATATAAGTATAGTAGATCTCTAAAGAGATTAACTAATAATGTTTTTAAAGTGTTTATCAAATTTTTTAAAGATTATAATACTGCTTATAGAATAATAAAAAAAATTAATTTACAAATGAAAAAGGTTTTAATGATAAAAAATATAGTATAATAGATGGAAAATATGAAATCAGAAAAATATAACTTAGAAGAATTATTACTTTATCTTGAAAACAAACTCTCAGCTAATGATTCTCAAAAAATATCTCATGAATTATTAAATAATAAAAATCAATTAAATTATCTTATAGAACTTGCTAAAATTAAAAATTATACAGAAACTGTAAAAAATAAAATATTATTTTCATGTGTTGAAGATACATGGACTGTTTTATGTACAGGATTGGTGGAACTATTAGAAGAAAAAAAATTAATATTTAGAGGACAAGAGCAATCTACATGTTATCGCTATAATTTTTTGGATCTTATTATTACTATTGTACAAGATCAAAATAATTATTGGGCACTTCATATTGATAATCACAATCATGTAGGTTCTTATACAGTTATAGATGATAAGGGTTTACTCATAGCAACCAATAATAATATACAAAATATACAAATTTCTATACCAGGAAATTATTATTTATTATTCAGAAATGAATTAATCACTAAAGTTTTGGAAATAAAATAAATAAAGCCTCTTATATAATAAGAGGCTTTATTTATTTTATTTTATATTTTATTAAGGGTATCTTGTTTGTTATGAGATGGTGGATCAATACCATAGCTTAAACGATAAAGTCTTTCAAAACTTCTTATCAGTATTGCTTTTAAGAAACCATTGTTTTTATTTAATGATTGTGGTACAGCGGATGTTACTTGTATAGTATTTTCTAATTCTAAGGAAATATTTTGAATATACTTTGTTAATGATACAACATCGTTACATTCTTCAATAATTTTATGTAAGTTAGTAGTATTTGATGTGGAATTAGTAGTATTATGAATTTTTTCTGGTGGTGATGAATCTATAATACCTTTACCTACAGCATAGGCTTTTCGGATAGATAAGTTGGCATCTTTTAATTCTTCAAGAATGGCGTTTCCAATTTGAGAACTTTTTTCAGAAAAATCTTTAACCCTATCAGAAATTGGAATAAAATTCTTACCAGCATTACCAGCTCGAGCTGCTTCTATAGATATGTTGAGTGCTAAAATTCCTGCTTGAAATCCATTTTCTGTAGAGGCTTTTGCTAAAGATGATGCTCTTTCTGCACGAGTGAATAAGCGGGATAATAATTTTTGAATACCAAGAATTTTTTCTTGCATTTGTGAATCTAATGTTTCTGTAGATGTTATTATATGAGGAGATTGTTCATTATAATATAGTAGCATTTCTTTGATGCTATGAGTTTTAACACTGATATTTTTAGCTTCTTCTATTAAAATACTGATGTTATCAGATGTTGTGTTTGGAATATCTGTAGTGCTTAATATTTGTAAGGAAGACGATTGATGATCTAATTCTAGATCTTGTAATTCATTCCATATATCTTCAAGAATAAACTCATTTTTTGATAGCAATTTTTTTTGTAAATTTTTAGATATTATTGATGTTAGAAGAAGAAGAAACAATAGTATTATACCATTAAAAAGTAGGAAAAATTTTGTTAGGATAGTAGTTAATAAAGTAATAATAGAGTTATCTATATGAGTATTAGCAACTCTTTTTAGAAGATCTAATTGATCACTAAGATTTTGATAATTTTGTACAGATTGAGTTTTTATTTTAAGAGCATCTACTGAATAGAAAATCCTACCAAGTTTGTCTAATAATTCTATCTCAGGTATGGAATTTGGTATTATAGATGTAAATTTTTGTTGTTGGTCAAGAATCCATTTATTTAACAATGTTTTTTCATAATCGACTTCAGAAGCAATGTTTTTTTGAGAATTATAATATAAAATAGATGTTGCTTCTATATTAATTTCTGATAAAAGCAGCATTTGTTTGTTTATTTCATTTGTTTCATTATTGATATAACTGTATATCGCTATAAAAGTGATATTAATAATAGAAAATAAAAACCATAAAACAGCAATTTTTTTTATTGTATTAGAAATAGAAAGTTCAATATTATCATAAGCCATAACATAATACTCCAAATATAAGATTATTGTATATATATCGGATTTATTTTAAATAAACTTGATTTTCAATGTAAATATATTATATATATATCTATATAATAAAAATTATCACATACTAATATTTCAAATAATATAAACAAAAAAAAGCACCTCTTTTATAGAGGTGCTTTTTATATAGACTGTGATTTACATTAATCCAAATGCTCTTGGTAAAAAAAGACTGATTTCTGGTATAAAAATAATCAAAAATAGAGTAATAATCAAAACAATAAACATAGGAATTAATTTTGAGAAAACTTCTTCTATTTTGATATTAGATAAGCTACAACCAACAAATAAGGCACTTCCTACGGGAGGGGTACAAAGACCTATACAAAGATTGAATGTCATGATGATACCAAAATGAACAGGATCAAATCCTATTTGTTTAGCAATAGGTAAGAAAATAGGAGTAAAGATGAGAATAGCAGGTGTCATATCCATAAAAGTTCCTACACATAATAGAATAAGATTAATGAGAAGCATTATTATGATAGGATTGTTAGAAACACTTAATAATCCTTCAGCAATAATTTGAGGAATTTTGGAATAAGATAATACCCAAGACATAATAGAAGAAACACTAATGAGAAATAATACAATACCAGTCATACTAACGGTTTCTATAACAATTTCTTTTAATTTTTTGGCATTTAATGACTTATATATTACAGATAAAATTAAACTATACAGAGCGGCAATACCAGATCCTTCTGTAGCAGTAAATACACCACCAACAACACCGCCAATAACAATAACAATCATTAATAAGCTAGGTAGGGCTTTAATTATTATTTCTTTTTTTTCTTGAAAAGAGATGCTTTGCTGTTTTGGATAATTTTCTTTGATTGAAAAAAACATTGCAACCAAAGATATGCCCAAGCCCATTAATATACCAGGTAAATAACCAGCTAAAAATAAAGCAGCAATAGAAGTCCCTCCACTTACCAAGGAGTACACAATAAAAGTGTTACTTGGTGGGATGAGAAGCCCAGTGGGACAAGAAGCAATATTCACGGCAGCAGATAGTGCAGGATCATAGTTTTCTTTTTTTTGTAAAGGATCAATGATTTTACCAACGGCGACTTCAGCAGCAATTGCTGATCCTGATAATGCTCCAAATAACATATTTGAAAGAATATTAATTTGAAAAAGAGGGCCTGGAAGTTTTCCTGTGAAGAGCTTTGTAAAATTAATCAATCTCAAGGCTAATCCGCCAGTATTCATAATAGAACCTGATAGAATAAACAAAGGAATAGCTAACAAAGAAAAAGAATTTAGTGCATTAACAACAGTTTGGGCTGCTGTTAACAAAGCCATTTCAGGTGGTAAAAACATGAACATAACACTCAAAGATGAAATTGCAATAGCGATAGATATAGGAGCTCCTATAACAAGCAAAACAACAAAAACAGAAAGTAAAGTAGTAATTTCAATATTCATTTATAGTATCTCCTTATTATTTATAAGTGTCCAAAAATCATAAATTTGATAAAATAAAATCAGACAACCACTAATAGGTGAAATAGCATAAACTATCCACATAGGAATTGCTAAAACAGATGATTTTTGAGTACTAGCAATAAGCATTAGTCTATAACCACCATATATCAATAAAGCTATTGAAAGGATAGTAATTAATACTATAATAAAAATTTTAATAATGAATTTTAATTTACTAGAAAATTTATCATAAACCCATGTTAATGATAAGTGTCTATGAGTACCAAAGCTATATGTAGCACCAAGTAATCCCACCCATATTAATAAGAAACGGACTAACTCTTCCGTGAAAGTTGCAGGCATTTTTAAAATATATCTTGAAAAAACTTGCCAACAAACACAAAAAAGCATAGTGAATAATAAACTACTTAATAAAGTAATAAGAACTTTATCAATCTTTAATTTGATTGTTGTAAAATGATGCATAAAATCTCCAGTATTTTATTGTTCTAAAGAACGAATATGATCTAACAATTTTTTGAATTTAGGATCTTTGGCAGCGATTTCGTCTTGTAAAGGTAATACTAAATCTCTGAAGGGTTTTGTATTAACTTCTGTAATTTTAATGTTATATTTTTCTTTTGCTTGAGTGAGAGCGTCCATTTCGGCATCGTTCCAAACAGTACTGAAATATGCTATTGTTTCATTAGCTGATGTACGGAACATATCTTTATCTTCTTCAGATAGTTTATTCCAAAAAGGAGCACCAACAACAAGAAAGTCTGATAATCTTAAATGTTCATTGAGAGAAAAATATTTAGCAACTTCTCCATGTCCTGTTTGTACGAGAGATGGGGTATTATTTTCGGCACCGTCAATAACCCCTTGTTGTAATCCTGTATATACTTCAGAAAAGTTTAAAATAACAGGAGTTCCACCTAGACGCTGAATCATTTGTATATGAGTTGGAGAATCCTGAACACGAATTTTCATACCAGCAAGATCTGCAGGAGTAGTGATTGCTTTGCTTTTGGTATAAAAACTACGAGCCCCACCTTCTAAGTAAATAAGAGTTATAAATCCCTGATTAGAAGAAGCTTCAAAAATATCACGCACTTCGGTACTATCCATTACGCGTTTGTAATGTTCATAATCTTTGAATATATAAGGTAAATTTAAGATGGAATAAATATTATCAAATCCTTCTAAGGCAGCAGAATTAATATGTCCAAATTGTAATACTCCAGATTGAGCTAATTCTACAGAAGCTTTTGATTCTCCAAGCTGAGCACTTGGATAAATTTCTATTTCATAGCGTCCTGCTGAATTGGATTTTACTAATTCAGCAAATTTTTGATATGCTAAATCTACTGGATATCCAGTAGCGTGATTGTGTGATAGTTTTAATACTTGTGTTTTTGTATTCGCTGTGTCTGTTGATTTTTCGTTTTTACCACAAGCTCCTATTAATACTAGAGTGACAATTAATAAAGTTATATTTTTTTTCATATAAATTTCCTATTATATAAGTTAGGTTATTCATTATATTATTTACTATATTAATTAAAAGAAAGATATATTGTTATTTGAATATTTTAATAGCACTTTATTAATATTAATTTTTATTCTGTAAGAGTATTACTATCTTTTAGCTCTTGTCTACGTTTTTTTAGTGTTTCTGTAATATGTTGAACTTGATCTTTGTCAAGATGATAAAATAACATTAATACTATTGCTATTATTAATGTACCTATACCAGGAAGAAGACTAGCGTATACCTTAATGGCTTGAATAGTTTCAATAGATTGTGTTGGTTGATTTGCAATATATTTTACCCATATTAATACATAAGCTCCAAAAAATCCAGCAGCAGCTTGACCTATTTTACGAGAAAAAGAATAGATCGCATAAATAGTACCCTCTTCACGTTTTCCTGTAAGATATTCATGATTATCAATACAATCAGGTATAAAAGCCCAAGTAAGAAGAGTGTTAGTAGTCATACCACACATACCTATTCCCATTAAAATAAAATAATGATAAACATTAGTGATTGGTAATAAAAAAAATAAAAATGAGCATATACTATAAATAAATAATCCTCCAACAGCAGTAGATTTTTTACCAAATTTAGCTACTAATTTTTTTAGAAATAAACTAACAATTACCATAGCAATAACACCTAATAATCCATTAAGTACTAAAGCATTAGTATTTTGGAAATAATCTTTAAAAAGGTAAGGTCCTAAAGTACCTAATACAAGAAAAACTCCAATAGATGTCATACCTGAGAACATTTGTAATAATAGAGGTTTATTTCTAAAAATATCTTTCATCGTTACAAGAAGATCTATTTTTTTAGGACCTGTATAAGTATTTACAATTCTTTCTGTAGTTAATTTGTAACATATAGTATAAAAAATCATACTTAATATACCGAATATAACTGAAACTTTAAAAAATCCTTCTGCTTGAGGCATTCGATTTTCATCGAATACAAAAATAGGAATCAACATACTTATTGTTAAAGAAGCAGCGACGGCACCATAAGATCTAAACATAGAAAGAGATGTTCTATCTATTTCATTATCTGATATTACAGAAGCTAAAGATCCATAAGGAATATTAATAGCAGTATAACTCATTCCAAATCCGATATAAGTAACATAAGCATATATTAATTTGATATATAAAGGTGCATCTAATAAAGATGAAAAAGTTGCAAAAGAAAGCATACCAAATATTATTACAGGCATTGCCATTCTTAGAATCCATGGACGGAATTTACCCATGGGAGTTGGTTTTTGATTGTCGATCCAAGTTCCTAGTATTGGGTCATTGATAGCATCCCAAACTCTAGCCAATACTAATAATAAACCCACGGAAGCAGCGCTGATACCTAGAATATCTACATAAAATAAAGTTAAATAGGAGGCTGTCAAAGAAAAGAATAATCCATTTGCGAAATCTCCACAAAAATAACCTATCTTATCTTTAAAACCAAAAGGTTTTGTTGTTATATTCATTTTTTTTACTCCTGATTAATTAGTTTGAGTAAGATTAATTAAAAAAACAATTCTTTCTTTAAAAGAGTTCAAAGAAAGAATTGTTGATAATTTATTTTTTGTAATTAAAATTAGGAATAGATCCCCAACGATCTTTTAAATAATGTGCTGCAAATTTGGGTTTTCTATCTCTGGTAAAGACTCCCTTTTTGTTGCCTTGAGCACGCATAACACCTTGTGTTGTTGCAAAATCCGCAAAATTCCAAATTTGTTCGCCAATAAAAGTTGGGAATGTATCAAAGACTTCATGATGCATTTCGAGATATTCTTTTTGATATTCTTCTGTAAATGCTACAGAAGTTGTATCATGCATTCCAGCAATAGTATCTGCTCCATATTCAGTAAACATAATAGGTTTGCCAGGGCAGCGTTTCCCCCAAGCTTCTAGTTCTTTAGTTAATGCAATACGCCCATCTTCGATTTCTCCATTGAAGATATACCAACTATAATATCTATTTAATGCCAAAACATCGGTAATATCTGCTATTTGACAAACATCTGGAGTACTCATCATATGAGTTACAATAGTAATAGGTCTTTTTTGAGGATCTAAAGTACGAGTAAGATCATAAAGCTCTTGATGATATTCTTTTGCTCCTACCTCTTCTGTTGCAGATTCGTTAGAGAGACTCCACATCACTACACAAGGATGATTTTTATCTCTTTTTACAAGTTCTTCCATTGCTTGTCTATGTTGAGGCATTGTTTGTATTTTTTCCCAAGTGTTTACTTTTTCGTGTTTTCCACCCATAAGTGAAAAACCAAAATTCATATGAACGGCTACTGCTGCACATTCATCAATAACAACAATACCTTCTCTATCTGCTAAACGCATAATTTCTTCGGAATAAGGATAATGAGAAGTACGGAATGAGTTTGCATTGATCCATTTCATAAGAGAAAAATCTTTAATATACATTGCTTCGTTGAGACCACGCCCATTTATATGAGCGTCTTCATGTTTACCAAATCCTTTAAAGTAAAAAGGCTTGTTATTAATAAGGAATTTGCCATCTTTGACTTCTATAGTACGAATTCCAAATTCTTCATCATATATATCTGTTCCAAAATTAACACGCAGAGTATATAAATAAGCATCTCCAGGATTCCATAATTTTGCATTAGGAATAGTAATTGTCCCCTTTGCTCCAGCAGCTTTAGCCACTGATTTTTTATTTTTATCTAATACTTCTACAGTTATAGATCCTGATCCTACTGTTTCTATAGAATAATCAATAACTCCGTCTTTGCCTTTAATACTAGGCACGATAGAAATATCTTGAACAAAATCTCTAGGAGTGGTATAAATACGAACAGATCTATTAAGTCCTGCATAGTTGTAAAAATCAGGCATACCATTATAAACTCTTTTTTTACCTGATGGAGTATCCATTAAAGTCATTCCACTTGCTGGAAGTGTTGTCCAATCAGTAATATTACAAATAGCAATAGTTAGTCTATTACTACCTTTTTGTAAGTATTGGTTAATTTCTGTTTCGAAAGGAATAAAACCACCTATATGTTCCATGATTAATTTTCCATTTAAGTATACTTTGGCTTTGTGGGTAGCTGCATCAATTCTAAGTAAAATTCTTTCTGAAGTTTCTCTTAAAGAATTAGGAACAGTAATATCTTTTTCATACCACATCCAACCTATATGATCTCTAAAATCTTTACCTTCATGTAGATCATTAAACGATGCTGGTACAGCGATAGACATAGGTTCTGTTAATGAATTTTCGAACCATTTTTCTGAAAACCCTTTTCCTTCGTCATTTTGATTTTGATCAAGTTTGAAGTTCCAAATTCCATTTAATGAAATAACTTGACGGCTTTCTGTCATAATAGGATATAGCATAGTATGCTCCTTATATTATTAATAGTTTAATGATCTAATAATTCACTTTTAATTTAATCTATCCAGGTTATATTGTAATTAATACCTACTTTAAATTCTAAAGCAAGTCTATGATCTGGAGCTCCAGGGAATCCGTTTTGTTTGCCAAGACCCAGTACAAATACTCTAGGTTCACCAAATACACTCCAATTTTTATTAATATAAAAATTAAAACGAGGATTAAAACGCATCATCATAGCACTTGCAGGATCGGTGACCATCCCACTAGCATGAAATACT
Organism: Spirochaetota bacterium; assembly: GCA_030154445.1. Classification (NCBI taxonomy): domain Bacteria; kingdom Pseudomonadati; phylum Spirochaetota; species Spirochaetota bacterium. The sequence goes on from JAGUQW010000011.1 coordinate 163,401, forward strand.
GGAAACCAAAACAAGACTGTTTCCAACTGAAGTCCAAACCAAGATACTGGTTTCATAAGATAACGAAAGCGTAGTTGACCGTCAGTCATAATATATTGATTCATTATTTGACTACCATCTTTAGTTACATATCCGGTACCATTAACCATAATACCTTGTTCTAAAATTATAGTGATACTATTATCAACAAATCCCCTAGGAGGTGGTACTTTCCATGTTTGAAATATAAACATAGAAAGTTTTCCTGTAAGATCTATACCGAAAGATACAGGTCCTAATTGAATGGCTGCACCAATAGTAGCAGATTTTGGTAATTTACCTTCATTTGGATCTATTGGTACTAAAGATCCAGGTTGAAACTTTGCTAATTGATACTGAAATTGAGCTGTAAAACCAAATCCTAGCCAAGGTACATTTGGAAGCATATGTATGTAATTAGCTTTCATATCCAAACATGGCTTTAAACCGGATGATGCTAGATCTGGTGCTAGACTATCACCAAAAGTAGATTCTACATACATATTAAACATTCTAAATCCGATTCTTGGTTTTGTTTCGGTAGTTTCTTGTGCATAATTATTATTTATTAATGATATTGAAATAATAAATGTTAAAAATAGTTTTTTCATAATTACCCCCCATTGTGTAATTATAAAAAATTATATAAATTTATACGTATATCTATTGAAGCTGTTAAGATGAATTTATTAATTTCTTATTTAATTAGTGTTTATTAATTTCTTATTGATTTCTTATTGACTTTTTAATTAATGTGTAATTAACTGATTTATGTTCTTATTTAATATTTATTTTTAATTAATATGTGATTAACTAATTTGTGTTCTTATTTATTTTCTTATTATTAAATAATAATAAATGTTTTATATTTTGAAATAATGATGAGCATTATTATAGCTGATATCTTTGACGATAGTACCTAAATAATTCAAATCCATAGGTACTTCTCCTTCTTCTGCCCATGATCCTATCATATTACAGAGAATTCTTCTGAAATACTCATGGCGAGCAAATGATAAAAAACTACGAGAATCAGTGAGCATACCTACAAATTGTGTTAACAATCCCAAACTAGATAAGGCTATTAATTGTTTTTGCATACCATCTTTTTGATCATTAAACCACCAACCTGATCCTAATTGAATTTTTCCAGGAGTATTACCTTGGAAGTTACCTACCATTGTTCCTAGCATTTCGTTATCTCTTGGATTAAGAGAATAAAGAATAGTTTGTGGTAAAGAATCAATCATATTCAAAGAATCTAAGAACGCAGATAATTCAGGAGCATAGTTTTTGTCATTGATAGAATCAAATCCACAATCAGCACCTAAAATATTAAACATTTTGGTATTATTATTTCGTAATGCACCTATATGCAGTTGCATTACCCAATGATATTGATTGTATAGTTGCCCTAATTCTATAAGCAGATAACTTTTGTATTGAACGATTTCTTGGGTACTCAATACTTCATTATTTAATGATTTTTTAAAAATATGAGCAACTTGATTTTCTGTAAAATCTCTGGTGAATACGAATTCATCCAAGCCATGATCCGAAATAGTACAACCATGTTTTTTGAAGTAGGAAGCTCTGCCTTTTAGAGCAGAGACTAATTCGGAGAGAGAAGTGATAGAGAATCCACATACGGAAGATAATTTTTGAATATAATCTTTGAAACTGTTGAGCTCTATTTTTAGAGCTTTATCAGGACGCCAAGAGGGAGATACTTTGCATTCAAAATTACTATCAGCGATAGCTTTATGGTATTCAAGAGAATCTATAGGATCGTCTGTGGTTCCAATAAATTTAAGATTGAATTTTCTTACCAGATTTTTTGCAGAAAAAGTATCTTGATTGATGATATGATTTGTTTGTTTATAAATTGCATCAGATGTTTCTGGTGTAAGTAGTTCTTCTATATTGAAATAGCGTAATAATTCTAGATGAGTCCAATGGTAGAGAGGGTTTCCTAGAGTTTGGGGAAGCACTTTTGCCCAAGTATCAAAACGCTCTTTATCATGATTTGGATCACCTAAATGCCCTGTAATTGCTGTTTCTGAAAAACCGGCAGATCTAATAGCACGCCATTTGTAGTGATCTCCGTCTAACCACATTTCTGTAATAGAACGATAATGCTTGTCTTCTGCTATTTCTTGAGGAGACAAATGGCAATGATAATCAATGATAGGCATATCTTTGGCATAATCGTGATACAAATATTCTGCAGTTTTATTTTTTAATAAAAATTGATCTGTAATGAAAGTTTTCATAGGGGTTGTCCTTCACTTTATTTTGTAGATTCAAAAGCATCCCAGATACCTTGTAGGTAGGTAGCCCCCAAAGCTCTATCATAAAGCCCATATCCAGCAAGTCCTGTTTCACCCCAAATCATTCTACCATGATCTGGTCTTATGGGACCGTCAAATCCTGCATCAAAATATGCTTTAAGAATTTTAGTAAAATCAATATTTCCAACATCATTAGTATGTTTTACTTCTGAGAAATCATGATCGCCATCAATACTTACATTACGGGCATGTGCAAAGTGAATGCGTTTTTGACTTGCAAATGTTTTGACCATATCAACACAATCATTCTCAGGAGAAATTCCTAAAGATCCTGTGCAAAAACAAAGACCGTTTTCGGGAACATCAACAATAGAAAGAACTCTCTCTAAAGCTGCTTTATTAGTTATAATTCTTGGTAATCCGAAAATTGACCAAGGTGGGTCATCGGGATGAATAGCGAGTTTGATTTTGTTTTCGTGTGCGATAGGGGCGATGGCTTTTAAAAAATATTCTAAGTTTTTCCAAAGCCCTTCATTATCTACATTTTTATAAGCTTCTAATAATCCACGAAGCTCTTGATTATTATATTTTACCCATGCTGGTAGAGTGAGATCTGGAGATGTTGGATCCATAGCCATGATATCTTTATGTTTGTAGGTTAGGGCATTAGATCCATCAGGAAACGGAGTGTTGAGTGATGTTCTTGTCCAATCAAATACCGGCATAAAATTATAAGTAATCACTTCTAAACCTGCTTGAGCAAGATTTTTGATAGTAGTGATATAATTATCTATATATTCATCTCTTGAGCCTTGTCCTAATTTGATATCTTCGTGTACAGGTACACTTTCAATCACTTTGAAATTTAATCCATAAGATTCAATGTTTTTTTTATAAGATATAATTTTTGCCAAATCCCATGCAGCACCTGTTGCTTCATCATGTAAAGAACTAACAATTCCTTTCATTTTTGGTATTTGCCGAATATAATTTAAATTAATAGGATCATTTGGTCCATACCATCTGAATGTCATATACATAATATCCCCCTTATTTTTGTATATATTTATACGCCTGAGTAAGCAGAATATCCACCATCAATAGGCATATTAATTCCACTAATAAATCCACTTGCTTCATCAGAAGCTAAAAATAAAATAGAACCTATAAGATCTTGAGGAACACCGAATTTAGCCATAGGAGTTCCTAAGATAATTTTGTTTGCTCTTGCAGAGTAAGATCCATCTTCGTTTCTTAACAATTTTTCATTTTGATGGGTTTCAAAAAATCCAGGAGCAATGGCATTTACACGAATCCCTACAGGAGCTAAATGTGTTGCTAACCATTGTGTGAAGTTACTTACAGCAGCTTTTCCAGCACTATACATAGGAATTTTGGTTAAAGGGATAAAAGCATTCATAGAAGAAAGATTAATAATATTTCCTTTTTGTGCTTTTACCATTTCTTCTCCAAATACTTGACAAGGTAAAATAGTTCCAAATAAATTAAGATCCATAACCCAACGCATATTTTCTAAAGGGAGATCAAAGAAAGTTATATCGCCTTCTTTTTTGTTTGATAAAGTGTCTGGCATACAATTTTCCATAGTTGTTGTTGCCAAAGGAGAGTTACCACCAGCGCCATTAATAAGAAGATCGATTTTCTCCCATTTTGTCATAATTTCATCTTTTGCTTTGATGATTTCATCTTTGTTAAGAACATCAAATACTACAGCCATGGCTTCTCCACCAAGATTTTCAATTTCTTTTACAATATTTTGAGCGCTTTCTAATGTTCTATCTGCTACAACTACTTTTGCACCACATAACGCTAATGCTTTTGCCATTTCACTACATAGGATTCCACCAGCACCTGTTACTATCGCTACCTGATCTTTTAAATCTACTTTAAAAGGAATATTCATATATTCTCCTTATTTGAATTTTTTTAAGTTGTTTAAAATTATTATCTTTTGACGATCAGTGATATCTTATATATTATAAAGTTAGCTTTGATTTTTGTAAAGTGTAAAATGTAATAGTCATAATATTCATTTAATTCTTTATTTTTAATTGATTTAGATATTAAAGATATAATAATAATATTTTTGTTTTGCATAAATAGGTTTTAAGAAATATTATTTATTAAAGATTATATGTATATAATATAAACAAATAGCAGTATTGTTATAATAAAGTATACAGCACAGATATGACATAATTCATCTAAAGCTGTATAATACATTATAAAGATTTTGAAAGGAAGTTAGAATAGAGTACTGAAACTAGATATAATCAAAAAAAAACTGAATTATTATTAATAATTCAGTTTTTTTTTGATTGGGCGTTGTAGGAGTCGAACCTACGACCCTCTGCGTGTAAGGCAGATGCTCTAGACCAACTGAGCTAAACGCCCTCTTTAATGAAATATATTATAAAATATATATTATATTTTGTCAATAGTATTCTTCATGTTTTTATCATTCTTTTATTAAGATAATAAAGATTGGCACATAGATTGTATATTTGCTTCTTTAAAAAATCCACCACCCATTACAAACCAATCTAATCCAGCTTTTTTTAATTCTAATATATTTTTTTGTGAAATACCACCATCAGCTTGGATAATAATATTATCTCCACATAATTTGCGCGCTTCTTGAATCTTGATAACAGATTCTGGAATAAAGGATTGAAAAGAAAATCCAGGTTCTACACTCATAATCAATAAAAGGTCAAATTCACCTAAGAATTCTTTTAGCACGGTGATAGGAGTTGTTGGTTTTATAGATATGCCAGCAAGAATATTTTTGGATCTTATTTGTTGTAGTATTGATTTAATCAGAATGGGATTACCAGCTTCTAAATGTACTGTTAGTACAGAAGGATTTAAATCCAAATATGTCTCCCAATGTCCTGGTAAATCAATCATTAAATGAATATCAGCTTTGATATTAGGCGTTGATTGAATTATTTGTTGGATAAATAATGGTCCAAAAGAAATATTAGGCACAAAATGATTGTCCATAACATCATAGTGGATCATTTGAATATCATGTTGTTTAATTTTTTCTATTTCAGATTCCATTTTACTAACATCGGCTGCAAAAATAGAAGGTAAAATTTGTAATGTTCTATTGACCATATTCTTTACTACCTATAATATCATCATTAGCATATACATAAATTTTAGCTTTTCCATAAGCTTTGAAAACACGAATAAAGGAAGAACCCTCAGCCCCCATTCTTTCATAAAGAGTACGCGTTCTACCAAGTTCATCTTCTAAAACAGCTTTATAAAATTTAGCTGTTTGTTTTTCTCCATCAGAGCTATCCTCTAAAGTACCATCCTCATTAGTGATAATAATTTGTTGTTGATAACCCTCTACTTTCGGAATATTAAAATGAAATACATACCAGTTTAATTTTTCTTTGTCACCTTGATTGTAAGCATAAAGACCTACTTTTAACACAACACTAGTGTTTTTCATTAAAATTTCACCTTCTACAGTACTTTGCTCTAAGATTATGCCATCGTCTGCTAAAGAATCAACATTAACGGTAACAATAATAGGTGTTATATGATTATTAAATAAAGTGTTAGCTGCAAATTCTAAAGGTTGTCTTATAAAATTATCCATTTTATATTGATTCTTTAGGATAGCATCGGTAATTGTGATTACTAATACAGTATCTCTTGGTACCGTAGATCCTATAGGAAGACTCATAGCCACTACTTTGTTTAATTCTTTATCGCCCACTGGAATAACTTGAATACTATAAGGAATACGTTCTTGATTTAAAAGATTAACAGCCGTTTCTTTGTTTAATTGACATAGTTCAGGAACTACATACAAATCTCCACCTAAACTAATTGTAAGATTCACTTCTCGTCCTTCACGCACGGAAGATCCTGAGGCAGGATATTGTTTAATAACTTGATATTTTGGATGAGTATCATCGTAGGTAATATCAAATCTTGTTTTTAAGCGATTGGATTGAAGAATAGTGATAGCCTCGGTAATATCTATTTTCGCAACAGAAGGTACACGAACCGTAGGAATTGATATTCTTACTATAGTAAATGAGATAATAAAAATTATAAAGATAACAACTAATACAGATCCTAATGTTAAAAATAAAAATCTAACCAAACGAGGATGTTCAGCAGGATTTTCAGGAATAAAATATTCTGACCATGTTTGAGGATTACTCCATTGAATGATGAATTGTTTAGTATTTTTAAAATATATTATGAAGTTAGTTTTTATTTTTGTAAGTATAATTTCTAAATTTTCTTTATTAATTTTCATCATAAATAAATCCTCTTTGACTACTGTATTTTCATTTTAGTATAGATCCTATTTTTAATCTATTACCATTTACAAAATCTTTTCCGCTTAAGGCTTTTTTGTTTGGAGCTTGTATTATTTTTAAGGAGATACAATTTTCATAACAAGACACGATAATATTATTATTTTCGATCGCTAAGATTTCACCCTCTATGTTAGAATTTGCTAAGGGGTGTAATTCACACTCTATAATTTTAATATTCCCTAACTCTAATGGTAAAAAGATACCAGGTTTTTCTTTAAGAGCACGAAAAGCATTATATATCTCATCAGCACTCATAGAAAAATAAACAATTCCATCTTCTTTAGAGATCAATTTGGTATAAGTCGCTTCATTATGATTCTGAGGTATAGGAGTAACAATATTTGCTTGAATTTTTAAAATACTTTGCTTTAAAAGCTCAGCACCATTAAGAGTTAGTTTTTGTTCTAAGATTGTATAATTATCATCGGGATCAATATTTACCATGCTCTGATCTATAATATCACCCTCATCCATGCCTTCAGAAATAAATTGAACAGTGTTACCTGTTTGTGTAAGACCTTGCCAAAGAGCATATTGTATAGGAGCTGCCCCCCGTAATTTTGGTAAGAGTGAAGAGTGTAAATTAATTGTATTATATTTGGGAATCTCTATCAAATCTTTAGGGATTATTTTGCCATAAGATACAATAATATGTAAATCAGCATTGAAGCCTCTAAGCTCTTGATGAAAATTGGTATTATTTTTTAATTTTGCTGGCTGTAGTATCGGTATATTATGTTGTAAAGCAAGTTCTTTTATAGGGTTGAAACGGGATTTTTGTTGACCTCTTCCAACAACAGAATCGGGCGCAGTTACAACAGCAACAACTTCAAATGATTCTATCATTTTTTGTAAAGGTACCATAGAAAATTGACTGTTTCCAAAAAATATGATTTTCACAAGAGCCTTCTATTCTAAAATTTCTGGTAATATTTTTTTATTATCTACTATATATTGTTTGATTCTATCTCTATTTTTTTCATATTCTGTAGCTGAAAAATAATCAATAAACAATTTTCCGTGTAGATGATCAAATTCATGTTGAAGGACACGAGCAAAAAATCCTGTAGTTTCTATTGTTCTCATTGTCCCAGAAGGTACCATGCCACGCATTTTTATTTTTATAGGACGAGATACATTGCCACGAATATCAATAAGAGAAAGACAGCCCTCATTATCTAAGTCTGTTTTTTTAGAAGTATAGATAATTTCAGGATTGATAAAAGTTACTTTGTTGCCTATATATTTTCTTTCTTTTGTAAGAGCAAGATCGGCAATAAAGATTTGTTTTTCTATACCTATTTGAGGAGCAGCAAGTCCCAATCCCCCAACATGTTGAAGGGTATCTTTGAGATCTTGAATAATTTGTAGTATTTCATCATTAATTTCTATTACTTTTTGTGCTGGTCTACGCAAGGCTGGATGCCCATAAGACACGATTTGTTGTATAGCCATGATATTTCCTTGTTATCAATCTAATAATTTTGTAGCAATAATTTTTCCAGCACCATAGATATAGTTGTTTTTATAAAATACTGCGTATTGCCCAACAGTAATGATTTCTTGAGCTTCTGATAAGGTGACTGCTATTGTATTTTTATCAATAAAACTAATATTTCCAGGGATACGAGAAGATCTATATCTGGTTTGTATATCCCATTCACCATCTTGTAATTTGGAAGAAAAAATATTAAGATCACTAACTGTAAACTCAATACTTTTTGGTTTGTCACCAAGGGTTATCTGATTATTTGGAGCATCAATTTTTCTGATGAATATTTTTTTTCCTACAGCTATCCCAAGTCCTCTTCGTTGACCAAGTGCATAAAAAGCTACACCTTCATGAGTACCGACATTCTTACCATCAAGAAGCATCATGCCTTCATTTTTGGGAACACCTTGTTGTTTTAGGTAATTTCTATAGTCATCATCTACAAAACAAATATCTTGGCTTTCCACCTTATCTCCATTAATAGGAAAAGTAGTAGAATTAACAATATCTCTGACTTCGTGTTTTTCTTTGTTGGCAAGTGGAAAAATCAAATAGGGTAAAATTTCAGGTTTGAGAAGTGCTAAAAAATAAGATTGATCTTTGTTTTGGTCTTTTCCTGCTTTGAGAAGATATTCTCCATCAATGAGTTCTACCCCTGTGTAGTGTCCCATTGCTACATAATCAGCACCATTTTTTAGAGCAAAATCTACAAGAGCACCTAATTTTACAAATCGATTACAGAGCATACAAGGATTAGGAGTTTCACCATTAAGATAGCTATTTAAAAAAGGTTCTCTTACCATTGTTTTGAATACTTCTGCCAAATCCAAGGTGATATGTTCTATACCTAAACCAAAACATACTTGTTTTGCTACGATTACTTCTTCGGCAGAACAACACTTTCGAGAAGATTTGCCTAAAAAAGAGCTTTTACCTGTTTGTAATTGTTTTTCTTCTTTGCCTAATCCGACAAAAGTAACACCAGTAACTTTGTAGTTTTGATCAAGAAGTATCTTTACAGAAGCAGAGCTGTCAACTCCACCGCTCATGCCGATGAATACATGTTTTTGTTTGTTAGTTATTGTCATTTATTTCTTCTTAAGATTGGTAATTTTTTCGCGTAAAAATTCTAAAGCTTTTTTAGGTTGACCTTCAGGAAGATTTTCTAATAAATCAACAAATTTGATATCTTGAGGGAGTGTTTGAGCCCTATTAATTTCTATAAAATCAATAGCTTCTTGATCTGAAATTTTGTCTAATAAACGCAGACCATCGTTGGAAAGAGAACAAAGATAATAGAGATTGCTTAACTTGGCAATCACAAAATAAGATCCTAATCCTGCAGGAACAGTAGCAAGAACTTCTATAGAATGACCAGCAGTAGACAAAGATAAAGCGTTTCTTTTGAAGAAGAATTTTAATAAGATCCATGTTAAAAAAGCAAGTATTCCTGTTATTAATAAAACTCTTAGTAATGTCATTGCTGGAGTTTCAGTATCTGTATCTGGAGTATTTGCACTATCTACACCAACATAAAAATTATCTAAAAATTCACTGTTATTAGTGTCTTCAAGAGAGTTTGTTAGAGGAGAATCGTTAGGATTTGTAGTATCTTGTGTAAAAGATAAAGAAGAGGAAAATAATAAAAATAAGGTGATAAATATAATTTTTTTCATATCTATATCATAGTATATAATGCCTAATATGTCAATATTCAAATAATGAGGCTATCTATTATATTATATTATTAAAGATAGATGGACGATATTGATAATTTTTATAAAAAATATTAATTTTTCTTATAAAATTCCGATAATCTAATTAAGGAAGATTTATTTAAATGAAAGAGTGGGAAAATATGACAAATAATAAGAAAATTTTAAGAAAATACGGCTTTTTCATAATTATGGCACTTTATATGAGTTTAGTTACTATACCGATTGTATCACAAGATTATGAGTATGAAGAAGAAGCTAGTTACGAAGAAGAGGTTGATGCTGATTATGGGGAAGAAGCTAGTTACGAAGAAGAGGTTGATGCTGATTATGGGGAAGAAGCTAGTTACGAAGAAGAGGTTGATGCTGATTATGGGGAAGAAGCTAGTTACGAAGAAGAGGTTGATGCTGATAATAATGCTCCTGAAGCAGGA